>JAGAOA010000135.1 GCA_017623955.1 Opitutales bacterium | reverse complement strand
GGTAGTGGTGTAACTATGAACATCATGAAAAACGCCACATATAAGACGACAACACAATATTTAAATGTTGGTAATTTGCGCGGAGGTGTATTGAATTTACATGGTAATTTGATTATAAGTTGTGGCTCTTCTAAATCTGCTACTCAAGTGTATTCATTAGCATTGGCAAATGCAAATATTTATGCAGGTGCAACAATAAAAGAAACTGGCGATTATGGTACATATATTGCAGGAGATCAAAGTGCAACGTTGACTCATGTTCAAACGGGTGTAGCAAAAGGTGCTTTAGAGGTTTCATCTATATACTTTGCTGATACAGCTACTCTCAAGTTAGATTCGTCCGATACTTTCAAGGTTGGTGGAAATGATCAAATAGATTCAGAATTCTTGATTTTCGGTAAGAATATGAAAGATAAAGCTATTAACTCGTATAAGGCTGCAACATTTACGTTAGATAGCAATGTAGATAACAACATTGGTTCGCTCATATTCTATACTGGTTCAAGTGCACGCTTGCAGTTGCACGATACTGCAAAGCTCCTGATTAAAAGTATGATGATGATCAGCGATGAAGTTGGTTCAGGTACTGGTGAAATGAAAGTTATCATAGAAAATCTCGGCTTTGAAACATTGTTCATCGGAACTGATGTTGCCGACAAGATTACATCGGGAGATGTCGTCTTGTATGCTTCCGATGGAACAACAGCACTTGTAAAAGGTGAAGGTGGTTATGATTTGTCGGAACTAACACAATATAATAATGTTGATGGCTATTGGCTCAATGCTTATGTAGCAGTGCCAGAACCAGCTGAATGGGCAATGATTTTTGGTGCGATAGCTCTCAGTTTTGTGGCATATCGCAGAAAGAAATAATATAGAAGTTTACACTTTATACATGCGAAAAAAGAGCATTTCTATTTTAATGAAATGCTCTTTTTCTATAAGTAAATCTTAGATTTAATTTTATATGTTTGTAAAATTAGCTTAGTTTTAAATTTGCTCTTTAAACTTATAAATAGAAGAAATGGCTTTATTATAACGGAGCGTATCAGACAAATTATATTGACATGTTAATGTTGAATGAATTTAATTAACTCATAAAGATTACAATTCATTTAGATTCATTATGTGGGCGGTTGTTATGAAAAAAATAATATTATTCTTTTTTGTCTGTTGTGTAGGTTATTCTGTTTGGGCAATCGATTTTGTAGACTTAAAAATTACCAAAAAGAACAATACTGTTGAAAATAAACGTGTAGTTTTAGAGAAGATTGATAGTTCAACATCTCGTTTGGTGATAAAGAAATCAGATATTGCATCAGATGTAAAGCTTATCGATATATTCGCCGATAACGCAAAAGCCAAGAAAGGTGATAAGGGCTTTTGGATTATGTAGCGTGGAGAATTAGGTTATTTCAACCGAGAGAATATGTCGTACATCGCAGGTAGACGTTATATATATCTTCCTTATTACGCAATGAAAACGCCTACTGAAACATTCATTGGCATAATAGAAGGGATGCGTTTTGAATTTAATATAAATGTCGAAGCCAAAGACGGCAAATATGTTATGTATCCGCGTTGGTATATTGCCGATATCGGTGAAAAACCTTATGAAGATATAGTTGTGACCTATTACAAATTGCCCGACAATGCTGATTATAACGAAATGGCAAAGGTATATCGCAAACACAAGTTTGAACGCAATTCAGATATTCAACCTTTGAAAAAAAGATTTGCAAAGCAACCTTACTTAGAGCAAATGGCAAAATCTATTCCAGTAAGAATGTACTTTGGTTGGAAAAAATTTGATCCCAAAGTTGATTCTCGACATTTTTATCCAAGAGGTGGAAAACCATTTGAAATTAAAGATTATGGTATATCGCAACCGCCAAATGTTCCATTCGAACTAGGATTTAAAGTCGACAAGGAAGAAAATCAAACAAGTGGTGTAAAATTTTCCGAAGGCTCTAGATTATTGCAAAAAGCAAAAGATATGGGCATAGATGAAATGGCAGTATGTGTTGCTGGTTGGCAAACAGGTGGTTATGATTCACGTTGTCCAACAACATTTCCAGTGTGCGAAGAAGTTGGCGGTGAAGCCGAACTAAGAAAATTCATCAAGAAAGGTCAATCGCTAGGTTACATTATTGACGGGCATCATAACTATACAGATACATTTACGTGTTCTCCTGAATGGAGTACTGATATCGTTTGTAAAGCTCCAAATACGAAAACGCTTACACGTGTAAGTCATTGCTGTGGTGGTATTGCATTTAATCTTTGTTTGGTTAATGCAAGAGATAAATTTATCTTTAGAGATTTACCAAAAGTTGCCGATTTAGGTTTCAGAGGAGCCCCGTATATCGATGTTTTTACAGCTGAACGTCCAGATAGATGTATGGATCCTAATCATCCAAGCAATAGAAAGAATATGGCAAATATTCAAAAGCAAATAGCGTTGAAGTGTCATGAATTGTTTGGAGGCTTTTCTTCGGAGTGCGGGTTCGATCACATTATCGGACAGGTTGATTACATAAACTACGTTTGTGCTCCAATGCGTGAAAAATATGTCTATAAAAATCCAGTATATGAAGTTGTAGACGATTTTGTTCCATTCTGGGAATTGGTCTATCATGATGTAGTTCTGCATAATACCGATAAAATTACACAAGAAACCTTGTCTCAAGAAAACAATTTGAAACTTGTAGAGTTTGGTGGTCGTCCAATTTTCTACAATGTTACAGATAAGAATTTGCCCGATATTAAAAAAGCGTATGAGCAATTTAAAACATTGAGACACTTAATGCTTGAAGAAATGATAAGCCATAAAAAGATAAGCAATGGTGTATATGCCATAAAGTATGGCAATGATGAAACAATAGTTGTTAATTATAAAGATATACCATACAAATATAATGGCGAAACAGTTGCTCCAAAGAATTTCAAACTTATAAAACAATCGTTTGGCAAAAAGGTTGTGCTTTGGTTCAAAGACATATTTAAATAATATTTTTCTATTTCAGCAGAAAATAATATATTTTTTACGTTTATTTAAAGGAAGACATTTGTCTTCCTTTTTTGTTTTAAAAATATGTAATGAGTATTAAAATATTTATTGCATATCGTTTTTAATATATTGATTATTATAATGATATAAAACTTAAATTGTCTTAAAGTATAAAAAACAAAATAACCTATCAAGAAGCCGTTTGAGAATACTCGAAGGGCTCTTTATTTTTTTCTTTAATTTTTTATATAATTGTGAATACTTTATGACATGAAAACATTATCTAAAATTCATTTTATTTTATTGTCACTAGGGCTTCTAGTCTCTGGTTGTTGCCAATCTAAAAATTCCTCTGATTGCAAACAGTACAAGCAAGAGACTCATATTGTAGAATCAGCTCTAAAGCCACATGTAACATCTGGAGAACTTCCGGGCGTAATAAGTGTGTTGATTGATGAAAAAGCAAGTAAGCAAGATATTGCTTGTATTGGATGGGCAAATGTAGCAGAAAAACGTCCAATTTCGATGGATCAAATGTTTATGCAATGCTCGCAAACAAAAGGCTTTTGTGGTGTAACTATCGCAATTCTCGTTGAAGAAGGTAAAATTTCATTAGATGATCCTGTATCAAAATATCTTCCAGAATTTAAAAATATAAAGGTTGCGGAAAAGGATAAAAATGGAAAAGTTAAATTAGTTCCAGCAAAGAATGAAATCACTATTAGAATGGTGATGAATCATACTGCTGGTTTCCCATTTGAAATTCCTACAAAGAAAGTTAAAGGTTGGGCTGGTCTTTCAATTCAAGATACGGCAAAAGAAGCAGCATCGCAACCGATTGGTTTTCATCCTGGAACAAAATCGCAATATTCAAACACTGGTATAGATATCGGAGCTGCTGTTATCGAAGTTGTTACCAAAAAACCTTGGGATGTTTTCTTGAAAGAACGCGTTTTGAACCCACTCGGTATGGAAAATACAACATTTAATCCAACCGATGCTCAGTTGAAAAATCATATTTCGATGTACAAAATCATCAAAAATAAACCAGCCGAATTTACACTTTTTAATAACTGGATGCCATTGCCTCATAATGGTCCAACTGTGTTCCCATCGGCAGGTGCTGGCTTGTGGACAACCGCTAATGATCAGTTAAAGTTCTACAAAATGCTTATGAATTTAGGTGTTGGCGAAAATGGTGTAAGAATCTTAAAGGAAGAAACTGTTAAAAACTTGCTTGCAACATCAACTCGTCCAGAAAAATTGGGTAAATATTCATTAGGCTTGAGCGTTTCAAACGATGGTTGGTTTGGACATGGAGGTGCTTGGAATACAAATTGCAGAGTAAATTGGAAGAACAAACAATTGCAATTGTGGGCAGTTCAGCTTCTAAGTACAAAGAATGGTTCATGGCATAAAGATTACAAAAAAGCTGTTGATGATTTCTTCAGTGGAAAAGCCGAAAAAGAAGAAGATAAATACGTTGGTAGAACAAAATAACTCTAGTCTTTTTTCTCTATCTATAATTCAATATAGCCGTTTGGAATTTATCCAGACGGCTTTTTTTATTTTGTTGACAAAATTTAGTATAAAACTACTACTTTCCAATTATGAAGAGTGTTAAATATATAGGGGCTATGACATTTATCTTGTTACTTTCTGTATTCTGCAGTTGTAGTAGCGTAGATAGTTGTGTGAAAAACCAGAAATGCGAAAGTCAATACGATGTTGCTGCGATAGTGTGGCCTGCGTATCATCCAGAACCTAGATGGAAGGATTTAGGTATTTTTGGAGATGGTAAAGGTGAATGGCAGAACGTTTACGAAGCAAAACCCAAATTCAAGGGACATCAACAGCCTTTAGTTCCTCTTTGGGGGTATGAAAATGAAGCCGATCCTATTGTAGTTGCTCGTAAAATTGATGCCGCATTAGCAGCGGGTGTTAATGTATTTATGTACGATTGGTATTGGTACGAAAATAAACCATTCCTCGAGGGAGCTCTCAATGATGGTTTCTTGAAAGCGCCAAATAATGAGCGTATGAAGTTCTTTTTGATGTGGGCAAATCATGATGTAGATGGACTTTGGAATAACAAGCTAGAACGAAAAGCAAAAAAGAAGGTTGTTTGGAGTGCCGACATATCGTACGATGAATTTGTAAATGTAATAGTTCCTCGTTGGATAGAGTATTTCAAAAAGCCTAACTACTACAAAATTGATAACAAGCCTGTGTTGGCTATCTTCGACTTGCCCAATATGATTCGTGGTATGGACAATAGTCCAGAAAAAACGCGTAAAGCTCTAGATTACTTGCGTGCAGAATGTAAGAAAGCGGGTTTTAATGGACTTCACTTTATGTCAATGGCATGGTATGGTCCAGCTCGTGGGGCAGTTCCAAATATTGAAAATCCTACACCTGCCGATGTTGTAAAATATTATGGTTTTGATTCTCTTTCAGTTTATAATATGCAAGGTCCATACGATGATTATAATGTATGGCCTCAGCGAGCAATGAAAGAATGGCATAAGTTTATGGAAGCATATCCAACTTTTCATCCAGTGGCATCTACTGGATGGGATAACAATCCGCGCTTTTTGCCTAAAGATATAACAAATGTTGCAAAAAATAAATCTCCTGTTACCTACGAAAAAGTTTTGCGTATGGTAAAAAAATGGGCTGATGAAAATATCAAAACAAAACGTAAGTTAATAATAATCAATGCTTGGAATGAGTGGACAGAAGATGGTTATCTAGAGCCAGATATGCGTTTTGGTTATGGATATCTGAATGCAACAGCTAGAGTCTTTGGTGCTCACGGTCAAAAGACTGAAGAAAAGTAGTCAACAACCATACGAAATTTACGATACTCTCAAAATATAGTTTGTTGTTTCTCTAATTAGATGGGGGAACTAACGAATTTTTAAAATCGAGGGTATCGTTTTTTTTGTCTAATGTAGAATTTCTTTTAATTCCCATTTTTTCAAGTTCAGAGTCCGATAGCTTTTCTATTTTATATTCTTTTTTTACATTTTTTTTGGCAATGGTAAAAGGAACTTCTATGTCTTTTGCAATTTCAATGATTTCGTCTGCAGATTTTCCATTTACTTTTTTCAAAAAATCGCTTTCGGGTATTTTTCGATTTTCGCGATCATACATAAGTTTTGCTATTGCTTCCGAAAAATCATTACGTTTTTCATCTGGAAGAGAAAGTAACATATTTCCTATTGATTTTGAGAATGTTGCAGAATCTTCGGCTCTCACGATTTTTTCGCTTTTGCGGATATAACCAGTCAATTTTTTGCTTTCTGCTATAATTTCAAGGGCAGTTTTGCCATTTATAATTTCCATTATTTTCTGGCTACCACCTAAATCAGCACGTTGCGACATCACTACACCAATAGTAGTCATAGCTAATGCAAACTTTTGTTGCATTTCATCGTCTAGCGAAACAATCATTTTTTCGTATGATGCTTGTAGCTTTTCAGGCGACGACGCATCTATACGAATAACTGTTGCAAAAGAAATCGTAGTTGATAAGAAAAAAACAATCAAAAATTTAATCATAAAAGAAATAAGAATGTATTATCTAACAGTAGGTTTTGAAAACTGGAAATCAAGAAAATATGTAAAAAATAAATGCTTGACTAACAAATAAAATACTTCAGTATCGTACGCAACAAAAAATGAAACTCTCCGATTTGTTAGTGGGTTATTTTACCCGCTTTTTTTGTCGGTGGGTAATAGTAATTTAACATCAACAGAATAGGATACTTATGAGCAACGGCAGTGAAATTTTGGCAATTCTTGAATACATGGAGAAGGAAAAGCAGATTAAACGCGAAGATATGATTGAATCTATCACAGCGGCAATTCGCAACGCAGCATCAAAGAGTATGGCTGGTTATAATCTCAAAATTGAAATCAATCCACGTACAGGAAATTTAAAAGCTTGGGCGTTGTTGACAGTGACTGATTCTGTTGCTGATAACGCTACTCAAATTCATATAGATAAAGCTAAGTTGTATAATCCTAATCCACAAATAGGAGACATAGTTGAACGCGAAGTTGATCTTGCAGACTTGGGCAGAATTGCGGCTAAGAATGTGTATCAAAGTATCATTCAAAAACTTCGAATGATAGAGAAAAGCAGAATATACGATGAATATAAAGGGGCAATTGGTGATATAGTTTCAGGCACAGTACGTCGTCGTGAAAAGGGTGCGTTTGTTGTCGATTTAGGGTTGACAGCCGCAGTTTTACCAAAGCGTGAGTGTATTCCTGGTGAAGATTATGCTCCAGGAGAGAGGATTCGTTGTCTATTGTTGGAAATTGATAATTCTCCTAGGGGGCCAGAAATTATCCTCAGTAGAGCAAGTTATAAATTTGTAAAACGTCTGTTTGAATTAGAAGTATCAGAGATAGCAGAAAAATCTGTGAAGATTGAGTCGATGGCACGTGAACCTGGATATCGTACTAAGATAGCAGTAAGCACAACAGATTCTCGCATTGATCCAGTTGGAGCATGTGTGGGTGCTGGTGGTGCACGTGTAAAGGGTATAGTTCGCGAGTTGAATGGAGAAAAAATCGATATTATAAAGTATTCTCCAGATATTCCAACACTACTAGAAGAGTGTATTAAACCTGCAGTTGCAAAAAATGTAAAGGTTGATTTGTCGGACAAACGTATATCTTTTGAAGTATCTAAAGAAGACCTATCTGTTGTAATCGGCAAAGGTGGAAGTAATGTAAAACTCACATCGCGTTTGATAGGTTTAAAGATAGATGTTCGTGAAGAATCTAAGGTAGGTATCGAGCAAAAACTAGAGCAAGCGGCAGGTTCACTGGCTAATACACTCAATAATCTTTCAGCAGAAGAAATTGCAATTTTGATGCAAAACGGTATAACGAGTATCGAAGCATTTGAGGGTGTAGAAGTTCCAGATTTGGTTGATATGGGCTTCTCAGAACCTCAGGCAATCGCAACACTCGAAAAGGTAAGACAATAACTTCGTCTATTTAATTTCGAAACGGAATAAAAAAGTTTATTAAATGAGTATAAGAATTCACGCATTGGCAAAGGAACTTGGAGTTCCAAGCAAAGAACTGATAGATTTTATCAATCAGCGTCAGGAAAAATATGGGTTAGAGATAAAAACATCGTCTAACTCAATTGCAGACTTATATGCCGAAGAGATTTCGAAAGACTTTAAGGCAGTGGGAACTGCACCTGTTGAAGAAAAGAAAGTTGATATAAAACTAGCGCCTACTTCTACACCAAAGAAGGAAGATGCTAAAGTTGAAGAAGTAAAGGATGTTGTTGCGGTTAAAGAAGAGTCTTCAAAACCTGCTCCTATTGTACCTCCAGTTGCATCGAAGCCCGCTCCAGTAGTGCCTCCAAAAGTTTCAAAACCTGCCCCAGTAGTGCCACCGGTTGCATCGAAACCAGCTCCAGTGGTGCCACCAACGCGTTCGGTTGCTCCCAAAATTGCAATGCCATCAGTTAAGCCATCTGCACCAGAAAAGAAATCTGCTCCAGTGGTACCTCCAATGCCAATGGCTTCAAACAAACCTAAAGCTCCCGAGGCTCCAAAATCTCCGTCAAAGGTAGCTCCTAATGTTGTGTTGCCTAATATATCGTTGGTAAGACGTCCAGCTCCAGTAGTTCCGCCCGTAGTAGCGAAATCAGAGTCTGTATCGCAAACGCCTGCAGAAGTAAAAGCAGAAGAGACTTCAAATGGGTTGAAGAACTTACAAGTAAAACCACCAATTATAGTTCGAGAATTTGCAAAGTCTATGGATGTAAAACCATTCAGACTTATTTCTGAACTAATGGATATGGGTATTTTTGCTTCGATGAATCAAGCAATCGAAGAATCAACTGCAATTGAAATCGCAAAGCGTCATGGTTTTAACTTAGATATAAAACGCAGGGGAGAACAGCAACAACAACAGCTTGCCGCAGCTGCTAAGAAGCGTGAAATGGCTCGTCAGATTGTTGAAGATATTAAAAATTTTGTTCCACGTCCGCCAATTGTTTGTATATTGGGTCACGTTGACCATGGTAAAACTACATTGCTAGAT
>JAGAOA010000134.1 GCA_017623955.1 Opitutales bacterium | reverse complement strand
TGTGTGGATTAGGGCAGACGGCTCCTAATCCTATATTGTCGACATTGCAACATTTCAAAGATGAGTATTTGGCACATATCAACGATAAGAAGTGTCCTGCAAAGGTTTGTCCAGATTTAGTTGTATATTCTATCGATGCAGAGAAATGCACGGGTTGTACAATGTGTGCTAGAGCTTGTCCAACAGGTGCAGCACATGGCGATTTAAAAAAACCACACAGTATAGATACCGAAAAATGTATTTCTTGTTCGGCGTGTTTCCAAGCTTGTCGCTTTGGAGCAGTCAGTCGCGATTAACATCAAAATTTTACACATATGGAAAAAATAACTTTAACAATAGACGGCGTAAAAGTAGAGGCTCAGAAAGGTATGACTGTATTACAGGCTGCTAGGAACGCAGGCATTTATATACCTTCGCTTTGCGCTCATAAAGATTTGAGTCCATACGGAGCATGTCGCCTTTGCGTCGTTGAAATCGATGGCGTAAGAGGAACGCCAACTTCGTGTACAACTCCTGCAAGTGACGGTATGATAGTGCGTACCAACACAGAACAGCTCAATACTCAGCGCAGAAGAACTCTTGAACTTTTGATGAGTGGTCATACATCGGCATGTTTTAGTTGCGATTCTCGTGAAGATTGTGAACAAGTTAAGCCTGAGCCAGCAAAAGCAGGTGTGTCGACTCGTTGCGGTACTTGTTCAAATCGTTCAGATTGTACAATGCGTAATATAAGTGCAGGTAATTTTACTCGTGAAATGAATTTGCCACACTTGTATAGCTTGGATAAAATTGAACGTGATGATCCGTTTATTGATAGAGATCATAATTTGTGCTTGTTGTGCGGTATTTGCTTTAGAACATGTGAAAAAGTACATAATGGGAAAGGTGCAATTTCTATTATTAATCGTGGTAAAAATGCAAAGATAGCATCGGCATTCGATAAAGATTGGAACTTTGAAGAATGTACGTTCTGTGGAGCATGTGTTGATGAATGTCCGACAGGTTCACTTACAGATAGATTCTCTAAATGGTACGGTAGTGCAGACAGATTGATAAAGACAAATTGTGAACTTTGTCCGGAAAAATGCAGTTTGAATTTGCGTGTAAAAAATACTCGATTTATTGGAACTGAAAAACTTTCGTTAAATCCAGAAGACAACATTTGTGCTACTGGAAGATTTGCAATGGTTCAAATTGCTTCAACTGCGGGTCGATTGGCATTCCCATATATCAAAAATGAAGAATGTGAAATGATTCCTTCTACTTTTGAAGACGCTTGCTCTAAATTTGCAGAAATAATCAAGAACGAAGACGCAAGCATTTTGGTGGCAATTCCAGAAACTTCAAGTGATGAGGCTATTGCATCGGCAAAGTCTATTGCTAAGGGTGGCGATTTTGTTTTGGTTAAATTCGACGCTCTTGATTTGCCTAACGAGATTAAGAACAATATTGATGCTGGTAAATACAAAGTTGCATTTATTGGCGGTAATTACATCTCAACTGAAATGGCTTCTAAGATTGAACATCTGGCAATATTCGACTTCTTGAAAAACGATGCTCAAAATAATGCTGAAATCGTATTTGCAGCTGCTATTTTTGGCGAAGATGGAGAATTGGTAAAGAAGTTGCCAAATCAACAATCGTTGAAAGATACTGTTACTAAAATTTGTACTTTGGCTGAGTTAAAGCCTGAAAATGTAGAAGTAAGGTATGCTGAATACAAATCGCCTAAATTGGCAAAAGCTAATCTGCCAACGGCTTATATGGGACACTATATTGCAGATATGGTAGAAGATATGAAGGCAATAGGTCTACCGTTCACAAAGAAAGAAGAACAACTATCGCCAAAAGGTAATTTTGAAGTTCTTGAAAATAAACTTCTAGCTCCAAACTTCCACGCATTGAAAATAAAAGCTCCAGAAATGGCAAAATACGCAAAGGCTGGTCAGTTCGCAATTTTGATGGCGAATGAAAAAAGCGAACGTTCGCCATTCACAATTTGCGATTGGAATGTTGAGGAAGGTTGGGTTCAATTTGTACTTGAAGAAGTTGGTCGCTCTAGTGCTGAATTGGGTAGACTAAAAGCTGGTGAATTTTTAGCAAATGCAAGTGGTCCATTGGGAACGCCATTCAACTTTGAAAATTTTAAAGCTGGAGACAAAGTTTTACTATTAGGCGGTTGTTATGGTATAGCTGCGATTTATCCAGTAGCGAGAAAGTTGAAAGAAATTGGAGCGTTTGTAAGTATTACTATTGAGGCATCGACAGATAATTTATTATTCTTTGAGGATAAGCTCGGTTCAATAGCAGACGAATTTGTAGTTAAAACAAGAGATGGCTCAAAAGGTACAAAGGGCGGATGTTCTGATGTATATGCATCAAGAGGCTCAGAGTTTGATGCATGCATTGCAATAGGTTGCGTGTTTATGATGAAACAATGCTCTAAGTATGCCGAAAGTACTAAGATTTCTTTATGTGCGTTAAATCCAATTATGGTTGACGGTACTGGTATGTGCGGAGCGTGTCGTGTGAGTGTAGGTAGCGAAACTAAATTCGCATGTGTTGATGGACCTTTCTTTGATTTGGGCAAGGTCGATTTCGTAGAGCTTTCAAAGCGTAGAACCGCTTATTCACTGCTTGAAATAGACGCTATACCGCGTCATTTGGGTTCGTCATGTCACAAATAATTTAGGAAAAGGTATTTGAAATGGCAGAAAATACTGAAAGAAAATTAAAAGCATCTGGCTTGCCAAGACACGCAATGCCCGAGCAAAATCCCAAAAAGCGTGCAACAAACTTTGAAGAAGTTCCTAAAGGGTTTCCGCTTGAAGTAGCAATGGCTGAAGCTACAAGATGTTTGCGTTGTCCTAAGCCACGTTGCGTTGCGGCGTGTCCGGTAAATATAAATATTCCAGATTTCATAGATTCTATCGCTAGGGGAGATATTCAAGAGGCTGCAAGCAAATTGAAAAAACAAAGTGCGTTGTCGGCTGTATGTGGTCGTGTATGTCCGCAAGAATTACAATGCGAAGGTTCGTGTATTTTGGGTATTCGTTCTAAACCTGTGGCTATTGGCGCTTTGGAACGTTTCGCAGCTGATTATGTTCGCGAAAATAATCTTGAGAAAATTCCAGAAAAAGCAGAACCAACTGGCAAAAAAGTGGCTATAATTGGTTGTGGACCTGCTGGTATTACTGCCGCCTTAGAAATGGCTTTGGCTGGACATTCGGTTGAAATTTTTGAGGGATTGCATTATCCAGGCGGTGTGCTTATGTATGGTATTCCTCAATTCCGATTGCCAAAGGAAATTGTAGTTCACGAAATTGATACACTAAAGAGTTTAGGAGTGAAAATACACTTAAATCACTTGATTGGACAGATGGAATCGGTTGACGAACTAAAGTCTAATGGCTTTGATGCTATTTTTATCGGCTCGGGAGCTGGACTTCCAAACTTTATGGGTATTGAAGGCGAAAATAGTGTAGGCGTTTTTTCGGCAAACGAATTCCTAACACGTTTCAACTTAATGAAAGCTTATCAATTCCCAGTTTATGGAACAACTCCAATTAAGGCGAAACACATCATTACTATTGGCGGTGGAAATGTAGCTATGGACTCTGCTAGAACTGCATTGCGTGCCGGTGCAAAATCGACACTGGTATATCGTCGTGCTAGAGAACAGATGCCTGCTAGAGCTGAAGAAGTACATCACGCAGAACAAGAAGGTGTAGATTTTCAACTTTTGACTGCACCCAAACGTGTAATTGCTGACGAAAATGGAAAAGTTGTCGGCTTGGAATGCTCGAAAATGCAGTTGGGCGAGGCTGATGCTTCGGGTAGGCAGAGTGTTGTTGAAATTCCCAATAGCAATTTTGTAATTGAGTGCGACGCTATTGTTGTTTCGATTGGTAATCGTCCAAATCCGCTAATCCCAATGACGTGTAAAAATTTGAAGACAACTAAGAAGGGAACTCTAGAAGTAAATCCAGATACTTTACAGACTTCAATGGAGGGCGTATTTGCTGGTGGAGACGTTGTAAGCGGTGCTGCAACTGTTATCAGTGCTATGGGACAAGCTAAAAAGGCTGCTGTTTCAATGAATAAATATCTACGTGGGGAACCTCTTATGTAGATGTTGAAGTGTTATAACTTGGCTACATATCTAAGCGGTTTTGTTAAATTGTAGACAAAACCGCTTTTATTTTGTGATTTTATTAAAAAAAATTGAAATTTTGTTTTGATTTATTTGTAATAATATGAAAATTTATTTGCGTTGAAATTTTGTTATATCTACGACGATTTCAAAAGGGTTTCACTAAGTATTTATTAATGATGAGGTATTTGAACAATATTTTAATTTTTTTAGTAGCTGTTATATTTGTAGGATGCGCGGTTGGTCCAGATTATACGGATCCTGCAATAGATTTATCTATATCTGATATTAGTGAAGAACACTTTTATAGAGATGAGAATTTATGGAAAAATGCAACTCCAGCAGATAAACTACCAAAGGGCAATTGGTGGGAGGTTTTCAACGATGAAGTCTTAAATGACTTGCTCAAACTTTGTAAGGATAATTCTCCTACTCTGGCTGCAGCTTTCTACAAAATTGAAAAAGCACGCGAAGCTGTTAGAATTGATGCCGCAGATTTATATCCACAAGCAAATGGTAATGGTAGCTATTCAAAAGCTGAACGTTCGCACAACTTGAAATCTTCAAGTACTTACGATAAATGGTTGCTTGGTATGGGATTCACTTGGGATTTGGATTTCTTTGGCAGAGTTCAACGAATCATAGAAGCTGATATAGCCGATGCAGAAGCTCAATTATATGCGTATAATAATTTGATGCTTTCGTTGCAATCGCAAGTGGCTGTTGAATATTTTACTATTCGCCAATATATAGCAGAAGTAGATTTGTTATTGAGAACGATTGATGTAAGAAAACAACAAACTGAGTTAGTGCGTAGACGTGTAAAATTGGATTTCGCAAACGAACTAGATTTGCAACGAGCTCTTCAACAAGAGTTTGAAGCTGTTGCTCAACTGTCGACTTTGGAACGTCAGATTGCGGTATCGAAAAATAGAATGGCGATATTGATTGGGTTGCCTCCTTCGGGATTAATTCTAAATGATTCGCCTTTGTCAGAAAAATTGCCAAAACTTCCAGAAGCTGTACCATCTCAATTATTAGAAAGACGTCCGGATATTGCTGAAGCCGAACGCAAAGTGTGTGCTGCAAACGCTAGAATTGGTGCTGCGTATGCAGCGTTCTTCCCAACTGTGTCGATATCGGCTAACACTGATTTAACTGCAAATAGAATTGAAAAACTTATAAATTCTAGTTCGTTTGCTTGGGGGGTAAGTCCACAAGTCTATATTCCAATTTTTCAAGCAGGACGTTTGATTGCTCAGAAACGCGTTGCATTGGCTACTCACAAAGAAGCTTTGGAAAATTATAAGGCTACAATCTTAAATGCTATCGGACAGGTTGAAAGTTCCCTTTCTGAGATAAATTATCTCAAACGTGAGTACGAAAAACGTAGAGACGTTACAATAGCTTCTTTAAAGGTTCAGGAACTTACTCAGAAACAGTATGATCAAGGTTATGTCGATTACTTCTCTGTAAGTGACGCTCAACGTTTAGCTTTGGAAAACGAAAGAAGTCAAATCCGTTTGCGTGGCGATCAGTTTAGAGCATGCGTGGCTTTGATTTCTTCACTCGGTGGTGGTTGGACTTTGCCTAAGGAAGAAGATAAAGAAAAAGAAAATACTTTTGTTCCTCGAGCGTTAGAATTGTACAAGTAAGCTTTTTATTTGCTTATTATTTCTGGTGAAATTAAAAACTCAAGGCTCCATTGTCCGTATTTATTGTCTAGACTGGGAGCTTCCATCATTGATAAGCATGCTATCGTTGATGTTTTGAATGTAATGTATCCGTCACTATTACCCAAAAGAATTGTTGCTAGTGATTCCAAGAGTGGATTGTGTGATACTATCAATAAATCTGCTCCAAAACAGGAAAGCCCTGCAATCATACGCGCAACTTCTTGTGGATATGCACAAGGTGTTATTTCTGATGACTCAAGTATTGGAGCATTTATATGTACGTTTTGTGCAAAAATATTTGCAGTTTGTTTTGTTCGCTTAAAGGGACTATGCCAAAGTTGTGCTGTGTCGCTGAAAAGATTGTGCGATACTGAATTTGTAAGTTTTATTATTTGTTCAATACCATAATCTGTAAGTTCTCTTTCTTCGTCAGGAAAGGTTTCTTTTGCTTGTGCATGGCGAAGTAAAAAAAGTTTCATAGCTTAGACGGTTTTTGAATATTGTTGTGATGTTGAAAGTCGATTGTCGAAAAGCATTGCAATATTTCGTAAGAATATTCTTCCAAGTTGCGTCACTTCAAAATAATCATCGTAAATCTCAACAAGATTATCTTGTTGGAATTGTTTTAAATTAGATAATGCATCGGCAAAAAGTACTTTAAAATCTACTCCATAATTTTTGTACACAACTTTTAAGGAACACATAATATCCATTATTATTGCTCGTCGTACGATATCATCGGCGTTCAAGATTATTCCACGTTCTATAGGTAAAATACCTTTATTTAGGGTGTCTATGTAGGCATTCATATCTTTATGATTTTGGCGATATGAAATTTTTGTTTCGGAAATTGACGTCAAGCCAATGGCAAATGTATCTAGTCCTGCCAATGTACTATAACCTTGGAAATTTCTATGAAGAGTTCCATTTTTTCTAGCGGTTATCAAAGTATCGTTTGGCTTTGCAAAGTGATCTAATCCTATGTATTCATAACCTGCGTTTTTAAAGAAATTCATTGCAGTTATGAAAAGCTCAACTTTGTTGTCGGATGAGGGTATTTTATGCTGTTCTAATATCTTTTGGGATGGTTTAACCCATGGAACATGTGCGTATCCAAATAGAGCTATTCTATCTGGATTTAATTGCATCAAATCGTTTAGCGTTTGTGAAAAAGAATGTGTAGTTTGTAATGGCAAGCCATATATTATATCGGTATTTATACTAGCTATACCGCAACTTCTAAAATAGTCTATAAAACGTTTGTTGAGTTCTTGTGGTTGAAGGCGGTTAATTGCTTTTTGAACATCAATGTTTGTATCTTGTATACCCATTGATACTCTATTTAAGCCTATTGCTATAAAGGCATCGGCTTTTTGTTCTGTCAGAGTTCTTGGGTCGAATTCACAAGATATTTCTGCATCGTGGGTAAGTATGAAATATTTTTTGATGATTTGTCCTACTCGAAGAATTTGTTCGGGAGTCATCAAATTTGGAGTTCCGCCTCCAAAATGAATTTGACGTAGGGGGCGTTTGCTCATGCCAAAGTCTCGCCACAGTTCAAGTTCGCGTTCAAGCAATGAAATATAGGTATCGATTTTTTTTAAATCGCTACACACACTAGAAGAACAACCGCAGAACCAACAAAGACTTTTGCAGAATGGTATATGAATATACAACGATGCAGGTAAATCGCCTATGGCAAGTTGTGTTAGTTTTGATTTATCTGTTTTGGGAGAAAAATGCAGTGCCGTAGGATACGATGTATATCGGGGTCCTGATGTAGCGTATTTGGAAATTAAATTTTTTATATTCATTCTTTATAACCTTTGATAGCTTGACACATTGCTTCTACATTTTCAAGCTTTGCATTAGGTTTTATTCCATGCGCAAGATTAAAGATATGGCGTTTATACGGTAACATATCTTCTATAACATCTCTTGTTGCACGCGATACTTCTTGTGGGGTTGCATTGCTTAAAATGTCTGGTGGTAAGTTACCTTGAAGTCCGACATCGAAATTTTTGCGAATTTGGGAAAGTTTAGATGTTGCATCTAATGAATAGAAATCGGCTCCACATTTTATGGCTTCAGAAAGTCTATTTGACATCTCGTTTGCAAAAACTACTGAAACTACTTTGTTACGTATAGAGTCAACTATTTTAGAAATCCATTTACCCGAGATATTATAATAATCGTTGTTTTGTGATAGTCCTGCATGTGAGTCGAAAATTTGAAAAGCGTCAATTCCTGTTTCAACTTGCATTTGTGCATATTTTGCGGATGCTTGTGTTAATACATCCATCATTTGTTCGAATAAATCAGGTCTATCTTTTTTAAACTGCAATAGTTTTGGGAAACCAGCGACATTTTCGCCTTGAACTAAATAACAAGCTAGAGTCCAAGGAGCTCCACAAAAACCATAAACCGCTTTATGGGGAAGCTCGTTACGAAGTATAGTTAGGGCTTTCTCTACGTATTGCAAATGTACGCATACTTCATCTAAGCGAGCTTTCATTTCTATGATATCACTTTGATTTGAGACTGACTTTAAGAGACGAATTCCACCTGTATCTTTAAATTGATATTCAAATCCTAGTGCTTCTGCTACTACTAGGATATCTGAAAAAATTATAGCACAATCAAAGTCGAAACGTCTAATAGGTTGCAGAGTGGCTTCGACTGCGAGTTCTGGATTTTGTACTATTTCAGTAAAGGTATATGATTTTTTTAAGTCGCGATATTCTGGAAGAAAACGACCAGCTTGACGCATTACCCACATTGGAGGTCTTGGTGTATTTTCTCCTCTTACTGTTGCTTTGAAAAGTTCTCGAGAATTCATCATTTATGTCTAAGTAATTTTTTTAGCTCACTGAGCTTTTGAAATTTTAAAACTTTTAACATCACTAAATATATTACTGTTTCCAGTGGAATTACTATACAACAGGCTAAAGTTGATAGTAATTTGCCATCAAAATATTTTGCAAAAGCATAGCGCATAAAATAACTCGCCATTGTCATTATAAGTGAAGCCACAATTATTTTTAAGATATCTACATAGATACGTTTTGCACCATATTTTTCTTTCAATTTAAAGTGCAATGCAATAGAGGTGAAGATTGCAGCAAACACGTTTGCAGCGGCAAGGCCAACCGCTTCGAATTTAAACATAAGCAATATTGAAAATAGTATGTTTAATAATATTGCTATATACGATATTTTTACGGGAGTTTTAGTATCACTATTTGAATGAAAGCCACGTGTTGCGTACGTTGTGAAGGCGAAAAACGGTAATCCAACAACGGAAACTATCAATATAGGCAAGCATATATCGACATCTTTTATGCTAAATAATCCCCATTGGAAGAGAAGCCCTAATATATCTTTTGCCAAAACAATTATTCCAAACATAGCTGGAATTGATATTGCCATCGATGCTATTAAGCCATCATCATATTCTTTTCTAAAATCTTCTACTCGTTTTTGTGCTGTCAATTTTGCCAAGCGTGGAAAATATACGGTTGCTATTGCTATACTGAAAACACCCAATGGAAATTCTAAAATTCTGCTAGAAATATACAAGGCAGGGGTTGCACTATCGTTGAGATTAAATGCTAAAAGTTTAGAGATGAAAATGTTTAATTGCACGACCGCAGCACCTATCAATGCTGGAACAAATAGTGCATAAAGAGATTTTATTTCTT
>JAGAOA010000133.1 GCA_017623955.1 Opitutales bacterium | reverse complement strand
TAGGATAAACTTATCAGCCCAGCCTTTTGAACGGATATGTTCATAAACAACGCTTATTCTACCTTTCATACGTTCGAGATATTCTGGACGCAAAATAGTGTAATCTTTTGTTTCGGTATATGGCCATTTCCCGTCGTATGGTTTTTCTTTGTCGATAATAGGTAATGGTCTTGCAAAGTTATGGAATGGTAATATATCTAAATACATCATTGGCACACCAAGCTCATCGAATGACAATTTGCAGAACTTATCGAACTCTGTAAAATCTACTTCGTATTTGTCGTTTTTCCAAACAAAATTAAATTGATCATGCGTATTAAGTGTAGCACGTTTTGTTGCCATAAACTTTTGCAATTCTGTGCGATTATAGAATTTATTGTGAATCCCTTTTTCGTATATTCGCTTACGCCAACTTCCAAACCCTCCTTCACTACGTTTGTCGAAAAGTGCCAACAAACTTGTCTGTTTTGGAAGTGCAAAATCGAATACTCGAACAGAATATGGGATTGTTTCTACAACTTCATCATCGCACACAAATTCCACTTTGCCATTGTACACACCAGCTTTTGTGTTTTCGTTCGTCTGGAATATAAGCCATACCGATTCAGTTTTGTTAGCTTTTAAATCGATATTCTTTTGTGGAATAATTGGGTCGGGATACAATTCAGCCATTGAATTTGGCGGGACACAACGTTCGTGAAATTGTAAGTGTGAGAAGTTATGATAATTACTCTTTGAATCTATTATGACGTACTTTGCCACACCTGTATCACATGGTTTTAATATTTCACCATTTTCAGATACTGCGTCTGAAACATTTATTTGAACATCATCCATCTATTCAGTTGCTCTAACTGCTAATTGAAGATTTTCTACTTCATTTTTAGCCAAAGAAATCTCAGCTAATTTTGTAGTTAGAGGAGGAGCATAGAATGGAAATACTTTTACGACAGAATTGACCTGCCAAGAAATTATCTTCTTTTCAGCTTGCAAGTCAAAAGCTGTTTGAGCCTTGTATTTTTCACAACGATAACATTCTGCGAACAACACGCCGTCGACAAGGAATTCACTATCTTCTGTACCTATCAGCCCAACTGATAGATAACTATTTTTTAAATCATTATTGAAAATTACATCTTGGATTTGCCAATCCCCAGAAGATGACAGTTTCTTTGTAAAATAATTCGACTCTCTATTTTTTGAGGAAGTTAAGCGAAATCGAGGGAGCATCATATCTCCTTTAATAGCCTTAACTGCAATCGCACAAATATAACTTTTACCATATTGAATATTTTTTATATCTTGATGAACTCCAAACCAGTCTTTTGATTTATCAATTTTAACAGACAAAGCTTTTTTGCCATAAATACCGCCGTCGACAACTTTGGCTTCATCTTTTGTGGTATATCTTTTGTACCAACCGTTGATGTCTTCTTCAAAGCTTGGGTTTTTCGCCATATTTGATGGCGAGTTCAACATACGTTCAAACGCCTTAAAATCGACAGCAAAATGCGTGTCAGCTTTTTGGTCGCTCATAATATAACTTGATTGTTTTGTACCACCAGTTTTGACAATCTGATTTTTTCTGTCTCGTTTGAGATAAAGTGAATACTCGTATTCTGTATATGGTTGCATTTCTTCAGCACTAAAAAGAAGAATGTCGTTGAGCAACATAAACGGAACTTTTTTACCGCCTCTGAATAGAGCAAAATCGTCTTGCGAAAAATTACCTGCAACTACACGCTTAATTGGGATA
>JAGAOA010000132.1 GCA_017623955.1 Opitutales bacterium | reverse complement strand
CCATCAAGGATTGTATTGTTGCCAGCTACACGTTGGTCTTTGCTTGTTTCTGTTCCAGCAAAGCCACCATAGATTGCAACACCATTCTTCATGGTCATTGCAGAGCCATGCTTATATGTGCCTTTAGCAATCCATACTTCGCTTGGGTTGTTAGCTGTCGCAACTTCGTATGCTTTATCAATCGCAGTCTGCACATCAGCATACGCATTCGCCCAAGATGTGCCGTCTTTATTCCCAGCTCCACCTTCTACAACATAATATGTCGCACCTCTTGCAACAAGGACTATTAAAAATGATATTATTAAAAATAAACACTTTTTCATAATTAGTTTCTTTTTAAATTTTTTATGAAGTCAGTTTTATTTGCAAATACAAATAATCAAATTTTCAAACTTTACTAAAAGTATAGGCATTATTAATATACCTCAATAAAAAAGATAGAAATTGTATTGAATTTATTTTTTACCGAACAAGTATAGAAAATTTAAAAGCCTTTATTAATAGTAAACACAAATGCAAAGCCCATTAAATCGAAAAAAAGTAACATATACAATATGTATATTTAATACAATTTACAAAAAAAATGTATTTTTTTCTTGCCTTAGAAAAAAAATAATGCATATATGAATGCTTAATAATTTATAAAGCTCAGGTGGTGGAATTGGTAGACACGTACGTTTGAGGGGCGTATGACGAAAGTCGTGTGGGTTCGAGTCCCGTTCTGAGCAAAAAGACCGCATTTCGTAAGAAGTGCGGTCTTTTTGTGTATAAAAAAAAGAGGCATTAAGAACATATCCTAATCACCCCTTTCTAATAATTCCTAGCTTGTTTGGCTCGTCTATTTCATCAACTTATAATCTTTTGCTTTTATTATAGTTCCATCATATTTATAGTCGGAACTACTATAATTTGTAATGATATATTCGCCGTTTGAAAATTTTGTTATAAATACATTAGGCGAAATTTCATCATGAAAATCAATAAAGAAGTACTGCAAGTGCTTCATAGGTTGATATTCGTCGTAAGCTTCTTTTATTGGTTTTACACCAAAGGCTTTGTAATCTATAAAGTAGATTGTCGGGCGACCATTTAATTCTGCCATTTTCACACGACGATATGTCTTATCTTGGAGCGCCTTATATGGAGACCAAATTCTATTTGGATTATCGTAAGTATAGTCGATAGTAGAGTAATATGGATTACTCAAAATAATTCCATGATAGGCTATTTGCCATATTGGAACAAGTCTATCTACCAATGGATTTTCGCCACCAACCCAGTTGGGATATGCCCAAACGTACAGCGCGTAGTCGAGAGTCTTTGCAACGTGATCGCATGGACCTTCACTACCAAAACCACCAAAATATTTTCTGCATTTTTCACCAATCAAATTCTGATAATCCGCTGTCTGCTGGCGATTACATGGATGAGCCTTATCATGACAAGTATATGGAACAATACACGATGTTACGTCGATATGATGTGTACCCTTTAAGCCTAAATCCGACATACCTTTGTAGTCGTCGTCAATATATCTATCGCAAACAACTTGGAAACATGGGTTATATGCTCTACCACCTGCCATGTGTGCATAAGGACGCAACGAACCGTCTAGACGCTTCGATATTGCATATTCATCAAAACGCTTTGCAATTCTATAAAAGTCGGTATTGCAAACGTGGCAAACCATTTGATATCCGAAGCTTTGTCCTAATTTTATAGCTTCACGCATCTTTGCCTCGCCACCAAATTTTGGCTCTACTGGGAACAAGTCTGGAAAACGACCATCGAAACCACCGCGATTCCAACCAACAAAACACATTTCTAGTTTATCAACGCCAGCCGATTTTAAATCGCGAGTAATTTTCATAAAATCGTCAAAGGTGTAATTTGCATACAAAGGGGGTTCATTTTCTTCGGTTTGATGTTCAATTTTACTCATAGCTTTAACACCATGTTTAATGCGTACAAACATTGTGTCGGCAGTATAAGCCAAAGTTGGATATTTCTTTACACGCTCGCTAATAGGCTGAACTTCGCCACGCTCAAGCTGATACTTGCGATAGGCTTTACCCATTGAAGAATAGTTTGCATCTTTACCCTTGAAATTGTAGAAGTCTACAATCAAATCTTCGTATGGAGCAAATTCAATGCCCTTAATTAAAAAGCGTGGATATATAGAATAGTTGCCATCTTCAACATCTATGTGCATTGCAAATTCATATTTTAGTCCTTTTACAATACCAACAAACGCACTATCGCCCTTCTTGACTCCATACAATGGCATAGGATTACGACGCTCAACAAGATGCCCGTATGTGCGATAAAATCTACCAGAACGACCATCAGAAAGCACCCAATAACCATCATCGCCTTTCTTAGCTTGAGCATCATCGGTATGAACATCAATATAATCAATGTCTTTCGACAACTCAACAACTGGAATGAGTAATCGGAATGCACCATCTGCCTGTTTTGTTAGATTAACTGTTTTTCTAACAGTTTTACCATTATTGTAGACTGTTCTAACAACTACGCTTTCAACTGCAACAGATGCGAACGTTAAAACAAAAGAACTAATTACTGCGAAAATCTTTTTCATATAAATTATTTTTTAAACGATTTAACCCAAGCCTTGAATTTTTCCCAAGCAGTTTGTTCTGTGACTGTTTGAGTTTGCTGTTTCTTAGTATTCGACTTTTGGGCTACTTGCGTTTTTACAGTCTTTTTAACTTCGGGCTTATTTGCCTCTGGTTTATAAAGGCGATAATCCATTGGTTTTACGGGTTGTCCCTTGTAATGATAATCCTGCTTTGAATAATTTGAAACAACTTCGCTACCATCAGAATACTTTGTTATGAAAACATCTTTAGCAATCTCGCCATGAAAATCCATAAACTCGTATTGCAAATATTTCATAGGTTGATATTCATCGTAAGCTTGTTTAATCGGAGTTAAATCATTATCACGAATATATCCATAGAAAGTTGGGCGTCCACCAAATTCGTACAATTTCAAACGACGAAGTGGAATACCCTCCAAGATAACTGGAGGCAAGAAAACTTTGAAATGCTTGCCCTTTTTCTTAGCAGCTTCTGCTCTTGCCTTTAATTGTGCAGGAGTAGACTTTGGGAAATTGTAATCCATTGTTGCGTAGTATGGATTACTTAAAATAATTCCATGATATGCAATCTGCCAAATTGGAACAAGTCTGTCCATCAGTGGAGTTGCACGCCCTACCCACCCTGGATATG
>JAGAOA010000131.1 GCA_017623955.1 Opitutales bacterium | reverse complement strand
GGTGGACAAGAATTTAAAGTAAGATCATCATACTATGCAAATGCTAACAAGGTTGCAACATTAGCTGGTACTGTAAATACATCAAATAACTTCCAAGTTTTTGGAAATTCAGCATCGGGTAGTTCTACAACAGTTGTATTATCTGGATCTGTCAATAATGCAAAATCTCTTCAAGTAACATATTATAATTTGTACAACGAACAAAATGTAGGTTCTGCAATGGAGCTTACTGGTACTGTAAATGTAGTATCTGCCAACGGCGAAAGTTATGTTACAGGTTATGGTATTGGTGAAAATTCAAAAGCAACACTTTTGATTAAAGATGGTGGTGTTTTGAATATCACAAATTCTTCTGCATCGGGCTTTGTTGTGAATGCTGCTTCGCATGAAGATTCAGGTGTTGCACTTGAACTTCAAGCTGGTGGCGAAATGAATTTGGCAAACAACATTGCATTCTATGGAAATAGTTTAAATACAAATAGAGCAGTTGCTGTTATCAATGGAATATTGAATGCAAACCAAGTAATTCTTGGTGGTGCAAAAAATACTCGCGTTGACGTTGGTTCGACTGCAAAAATTACAACAAAAGGTAATTTTAATGTTGGTGCAGATAATTCCACTGATAATACAAAAGGTGCAGTTTTAAATATCAATGGTGGCGAACATAGTATCGGCAATAATTTTGTTGTCGGTTATAGAGATAGTAATATTTACACAGGCAGTACTGTTAACATTGCAGGTGGAACAACAACTGTAAAAGGTTTATATAGAAACTTGGGTTCGTCTACTACAAATATTAGTGCTGGGAAACTTATTGTAAAAGGTGATATCGAACTTGCAACACACAGCAAGTTTATGGTATCGGGTACTGGTACATTTGAAACTGAAGGAGCCCTTAATATTGGTCATATCGGAAATGATTCTGAAACACAGATTGTAATTAATACATCGGGCAATAAAATTGGTACTTATATTTATCTCCCCGAAACAGGAAAAATTCAAGTAGGTGCAAGCAATGATTGGAGCAATGTAGATATCTACGCTCGTGGTGGAGCAACAAAACTTACTTTGACTGCTGGCACGCTAAAACTTAACTCTATCCTTTGGGCTAATAATAAAAATAAAGAATTTAAGCTCGATGTTGCAGATGGTGCAACTTTGATTCTCAATAAAATAACTGGCGAAGGAGAAACAACTGAAATTACTTATGCTGGCTTGGGCGAAGTTGAAGGTTCAAGTTCGTTGAAGATTCTAAACTTTGACGAAAAGAAAATCTTTGTTATCGATGCAGGTACTGAGTCTGAACAGCTCGCATTCTTGAATAGAGTTGCTCTTGATGGACAGAATAAAGAAAACCTCCACTTCCAATACGACGCAACTGTAGGTGGCTATTGGTTGAGTAATATAGCAGTTCCAGAACCAGCGGAATGGGCGATGATTTTCGGCGGAATTGCACTCGCACTTGCAATCTATCGCAGAAGAAAATAATTAGGCTTTACTTAATATCAAAAAAGGCGTTCATATATAAGTGGACGCCTTTTTTATATGAACGGATTTAAACACATACTTGTCGATGGTTGGAATGCAATACATGCACATCCCAAGTTGGCACGCTTGTTGGCTGAAAATAAGGCTGAGTTGGCACAAGCAGAATTGTCTGAAATGCTCGCATCGATACACGATTACGATGGCGTGCGTCTAACGATTGTATACGACGGCAACGGTGTAGATATTTCGATTGTACGCAAATCGAAAATTCTAACTTTTTCAGAAGTGTATACGCCGTCTTCGATGACAGCTGACGAACTTATCGAACAACTTTGTGCAACATCAAAAGCACCGCAATCGTTGTTGGTTATTACTCGCGACAATCTCTTGAGGCTGACGGCGTCGAGCTTTGGAGTGTCGGCAATATCACCCGAAAAATTCTTTGAATGGAGCAGGGAATCGCACAAATCTATTTTGCAAACAGCACAATCTAACAATGAAAAAGGTTCTCGAGAATGGAAAAAATCGAATCCGTTTGCGGTTCTCGATGAGCTTGCAGTCGACATAAAATCGGCAACTCGCAAGACTCCACTTGTCTCGAAACATTTGAAAAAGCAAATGAAAAAATCGGGAGAAATTGTCGTTGATGCAAAGCAGGCAAAACAACCTTTACCTGTAAAGAAGAAAGAGAAAACGTTGTCGAAACGTGTGGTTATCGGCGGTCGCCCCGCATCGAAAAAATCGCTCGATGAGTTGAAGTCGATTTTAGAAAAAGGCGAATTGCCCAAAAAACGCATCAAGAAAAGAAATTCATAAATCGCAAAATATATGCAAAAAAAATTCCGACACTAAATAAATAGAGTCGGAATTTTCTATTAAAAGGCGTGAACTATTCAGCTTTTTCTTCTGTTTGCTCAACTTGTTCTGTCGATTCTTCTGCAACTTCTTCAGTTGTTTCTTCGACATTTTCTTCTGCCTTTGGTGCTACGATAGGTTCGTCTGCGACGCCGAGATTTTCAGGCTCTTCGACTTTTTCAGACTTGTCTTTTGGTCGTGGCAAATAAGGGTTTGCTTGGAGAGTTGAGTCAGCATATTCAACTACATAACCTTCTGAAACAAGCCACATAAGCTCGCTCCAAATGGTGTTCATCTGAGCTTTTTGTTCATCTGTCAATTCTGCAGTTGTTTCGATAGAGTCGATAGTATCTGCTTTGCCTTCCTTATTTTCTTCTGCAAGAGTTTTTGCTTTTGGCTGAACTTCTGGAGGAGTCAATCCGAGGAATTTATATGGC
>JAGAOA010000130.1 GCA_017623955.1 Opitutales bacterium | reverse complement strand
TTGTTCTGAATATGCTGGAGCAATTTCCTGACCATTTATGCACAATTCAAAGACATCAAGCACACGTGGGTCTTCTTTGTTGAGCTTTGCCAATGGACAAAGTTCTCTTGGTATATGCATAACAAATGTTGGTTGAATGAGATTTGGCTCAACTAATTTACCATAGACATTTTCTGTAACTTCGTAATCGTCTAAATTAGGATCAACTTGGATACCGAGCTTTTCGCATGCAGCAAGCTTTTCTTCCTTTGTGCGAGAAAACCAATCTTTATCGCCAGTAGCTTCAAGTATTAAATCTTTATAATCAACTTTACGCCATTCGCCACCTAATTCAATTTCTCCACCATCTGCACGTGGAATTGTTGTTGTGCCCAAAACTTTTTCGCACAAACGCTTAATCAGCGACTGCACTAGCTCCATCATACCTTCATGGTCGGAGTATGCTTGATAAAGTTCGAGCATTGTAAATTCAGGATTATGTTTACGGTCAAGGCCTTCATTGCGGAAAACTCTACCCAATTCAAAAACTCTATCGAAACCGCCAACAAGCATACGTTTCAAATAAAGTTCCAATGCTATACGCAAATAAAATTCACAATCGAGTGCATTAAAGTGCGTTGTAAATGGACGTGCGGCTGCTCCGCCAGCCACTCCATGCAATACCGGAGTTTCGACTTCAGTAAAATCACGCTCCCACAAAAATTGACGTATTTCTCTAATGATGGCACTACGCATTTTGAAACGCTTTCGAGAATCTTGACTTGTAATCAAATCGAGATAACGCTGACGATAAATTTGTTCACTATCGGTCAAGCCATGGAACTTTTCAGGCAGAGGACGCATACTTTTTGAGAGCATTTTATACTCATTTACTCGTACCGTAATTTCGCCTGTCTTTGTTTTAAAGAGTTTACCACGAGCTCCGATTATATCGCCAACATCGAGATTTTTCTTGAAATCATCATTATACACACCTTCAGGAAGTCCATCACGAGAAACATATAGCTGGATAATTCCATCTCTATCTAACAACTTCAAGAAACTTGCTTTTCCCATAAGACGATAGAAAAGTATTCTACCAGCAACCGAAACTTCATGCTCGGTATTTTCGCCTTCTGCGAGCGATTCATCGTAAGATTCTATCGCTGTTTTACTTGTATGGGTTTGTTCCCAACTTGCACGGAATGGGTCAAAACCTGCTGCACGCATATTATCGAGTTTTGCTTTGCGGACTGCCCACAAGTCATGACTATTATCTTGAACTTTTTTATTATTTTCTTCGCTCATTTTCAAAAATACGTTTATACTTTTATTACATACAACAACAACGATAGCAACATTTTTTTACTATCAAAAATTTATAACATATTAATGTACGTTGTTTCTTTTAGATTTTATAGAATCTTGAATATAATTTACGCTAATGCCTGTTATCTGCTCAAAAATATCAGCATCAAAGTTTGGCAAAGCAAAGGTCGATTCTAGGTCGGCTATATCAGCGTTTTCGATAGCTTTATGCAAATCTCTCTTTTGGAGCCATTTGGGTAAGCGAATTTCACTAACTTTAAAATTAGTAGGCCTATTAAACAAAACAGCCTTTGGCTCTTGAGTATTGAAAAAACCACTACTGTAATTACAAATATTCCACTTACCTGTATTGCGATTACCTACATTGAAAGATCCAGTATTTGCATGTCCTTTATTGTTATCGCCAGCATTGAAACTACCAATATTAAAACTACCAGTATTTGAATGTCCTTTATTAGACGAACCTGAATTTAACGAACCAAAGTTATCGTTACCGACATTGTCTATTCCTGTATT
>JAGAOA010000129.1 GCA_017623955.1 Opitutales bacterium | reverse complement strand
GAACTATTTCAATACTTCGCAATGGCAGCACTAGCCGTATTGGCTATAAAATTGATACTTGCTAATACTAAATTTAGAACTTTACCATGAACTTTAATTCTCCAGTTTGGCTTTACGTTGCAATCGTAGCAGTCGCAATAATTACGATAGTACATCTGCTAACATTGCACAGAAGAAAAAAAGACCTTGAAACCTTTGCTTCAGCAAAGCTTTTGCCTGAACTTTCAAAAACATATAGCAAAACTAAGGCAACTTTAAAATGTGTGATGTTTGCATTGGGAATTGTCGCAATATGTATTGCCCTAGCCCGTCCACAATATGGTTATCGTTGGGAGGAAAGTAAGGCTAAAGGCACAGACATTATTTTCGCAATAGATACGTCTAAAAGTATGCTTGCCGAAGACATAACTCCAAATAGATTAGAACGAGCAAAACTTGCCGTAATAGATTTATCTAAAATGTTGTAAGGCGACAGAGTAGGTATCGTTGCCTTCAGCGGACAAGCATTTTTACAGTGTCCACTAACCTTAGACTACGATGCATTTACAATGTCTTTAGAAGCATTAGACACAAACGTAATACAACGCGGAGGTACAAATATTGCATCAGCAATAACCGAAGCAGAAATAGCATTTGCAAAATCATCGGCACAAAAAATCATAGTACTAATAAGCGATGGTGAAGAACTTGAAGCATCGGCATTAGCAAAAGCAGAAGATGCCGCAAAAAATGGAATTATCATCTATACTTTGGGAGTCGGGGGCACTAAAGGCGAAGCAATATCAATAACAGATGAGTATGGACGCTCTGTAAAAGTTAGAGATGAGAATGGCAACATCGTAAAGAGTAAGCTCAACGAAAAAGTATTGACCCAAATAGCAAAAGTAACTGGTGGTTTTTATGGACAATTATCAACAGAATCTGTCGATAAAATATTCAACGATGGAATAAAAAAAGCACCCGAAGAGGAATTAGCATCTAGAATGAAACGCCTAGCAATCGAACGCTTTCAAATACCATTGGTAATTGCTATAATACTTTTGGCACTTGAAACATTAGTAGGCACTAGAAGATTTTTCATATCACGCCGCGAACTAAGCTCATTATTGCTACTAGGCTTAATTACTGTATCGCAAAATGATTTACAAGCTAACGATATTATAAATACTACTGCAAAACTATTGCCTGAGCAACCTGTTAAGCTTGAGAAAATAGAAGAAAAGCCGCAATCTGCTCCGCAACAAAAGAAAGAATTGAATGCCATAGATGTATTTAATCTCGGTGTAGACGCCTATAACAAAAAAGAATATACACAAGCACAAGAAGACTTTGAACGTGCTATGAAAATGTCTCCCGAAGACTATCAAATGCATGCTAAGGCGTTATATAATATTGCAAATATAAAATTCAAAACTGCTATAAATCCTCTGGTTGAAGCAAATACCCCAATAGAAATATCATCTAAAATGCAACAAGCATTCGGTGGATATAATGGAGTGACCCAACAAGGAATCAACTTGTTAAAAGAAGGAGCCCCGCTCTTAAAACAAGAAAAAGAAATGTTAGCTAATGCAAAAAATGAAGAAGAAAAAAAAGCAGTAACAAAACAGAGTCCATTGAAAAATCAACAATTTCAACAACGTCTCCAACAAACAATTTCGCAATGTGAATCTTTACAAAAAATGCCTGAGGAATTAAAGAATGATATAAATTCTAGCCAAAAAGCATGGAATGTATCGCAAGAGCAAGTAAAAGAAGCTATAAAATTATATTCCGATGCACTGTCGTTAAACCCCGATTTCGAAAATGCGAAAGAAAATTTCAATCTAACAAACCAATCTTATAAAAAATTGACATCTCAAATATCCCAATTTACAGAACTTGAGAACAATACTAATGTAATGTCTAAACAGTTCAAAACCTTAGAAAAACTAAAAGAAGATTTAAAAAAATTGGTGCGTAACGACGACAATCAAAATAATCAAAACAATCAGCAGAACCAACAGAACAAAGACAATAAAGACAATCAGCAAAACAAAGACAATCAGCAGAACCAGCAGAACAAAGACAATAAAGACAATCAGCAAAACAAAGACAATCAGCAGAACCAGCAGAATCAAGACAATAAAGACAGTCAGCAAAACAAAAATAACCAAGATAGTTCTGATAAAAACAAACAGCAACAAAACAACAAATCAAATCAAAAAAACGACAAAAGTAACAAACAAGATAAAGAGCAAAAACAAGATAGTTCAAAACAAAATCAAGATGAACAAGCCATAGAAAACAAAAAGTCGGAACAACAAAAACAGCAACAACAATCATCTTCTGATAAATCAAAACAAGACAACGCAAAACAAACTAAGGATGGCAATAAAGATGAACAAGCCATACCAAAGCAACAACCTGTACAATCTGCAAAACAATCAGAAGAGAAATCTAAAGATAATTATAGAAAAGCCGAAGGCGTAATGACAAAAGCAGAAGCAAAACAACTGCTAGAGTCTATGAAAGAAGGCGAAAAAATATTGCCTCTGCGTGGTTTCGGAGAACAAAAACAACGATTTGAAAAGTCCTACAAGGATTGGTAATGAAAAAGATATTATTATATACACTCATATTAGCAACCACTACGCTAACTTCACTCGCAGTAGATATCAAGGGTGGCGGATTTTCCCCTAATACAATCTACCCAGGAGAGACCGCTAAATACACAATTATCCTAGATGGATTACGTGGAAGTGTTGATTCATCAATAATTCCAATGCCACAAGGCTTAAGGATAGTTGGAAAAAGTAGTTCTCAACGAATGTCTATCGTAAATGGAAAAATGTCATCGCAAACAGAGTTGATTTATTCTGTTTACGCACAAAACGAAGGCGATTACACCGTTCCAGAATGGACAATAGAACACGATAATAAAAAATATCGCATACCATCGGCTAAACTTACTGTAAGCAAAACGGCTCCACAGCAAGTACTAAATCAATCAAACTCATTTTTTGATGACGAAGATGAAGACCCATTTGGATTTCCATCAATATTTCAACGTATGCGTAATATGCAACATTCTAGATTGCAACATGCACAACAAGCATATCAAAGGCAACAACAATCACTTGGAAAGCTCTCAGACCATATATCATTAAAATTAGAGCTTCCTAAAGGAAAAATATATGTTGGAGAAGCTATTCCATGTAAGTTAGTATTTTCTTGCAGTAAAGAACTCGTTAACAATGGCTTTAAACTTGCTAGAATGATTCCACAAGTAAATAAATCTGATGCCTTCGACTGTATCCTTCTAGACGATAAAAGTGCAACAAAAACCGATAAAGATGGTGAAAAAGTAACTATTTTTGATATACTTGTAACGCCATTAAAAGCTGGATCATACAATCTAGACTTCAATGCAAATGGAATATTTTTGCAAGAGATGAATGTAGATCCATTTTTTATGTCGTTTGGAGGTACAAATCAAATTCCATTTGAGGTATCAACCGAAGATAAAAAAATAACAGTTTCCGAATTACCATCAGAAAACAAGCCTGCAAATTTCAGTGGAGCAATTGGCAAATTTTCAATTTCGCAAGCCAAAGTTGAACCTAATTCAATTAGCGTTGGTGAACCATGTGTAGTTACTATTGAACTTGTAGGTATGGGTAACTTCCCTAGAATAAATGCTCCACAAATGGTAAACGCAAACGATTGGAAAACATACGGAGCCAAAACATCTTTTACCGATGAAAGTAACGGAAAACAATATATTGGTATAAAAAATTTTCGTTATACAATAGTACCCAAAAAGCCAGATTTAACAAAAACCCCTGAGATAGTATTCAGTTACTTTGATTCCGAAAAGAACGAATATAAAACATTGACTGTAGATGGAGCATCAATCGGCGTAGCCCCAAGTGGAATACCAAAACAGAAGGAAGAAACAAAATCTTCCGTTGCCAATAAAAAAGTTGAACCAAACTTTGAAAAAATAATCGAAACAAAACAAGTTGCAGGTCATTCTAATCTATTTGAGTCTCCACAATTTTGGATAATCCAAATAGTCATTTTAATTGTCGTAGTGTTATTTATATTCTATAAAACAAGGAAGTTAAAACTTGAAAATGATCCAGTCTATGCCCACCGTGTAAAATCGCTCAAGAAGGCAACATACCATTTAAAACTAGCCAAAGATGCAGCTGGTAAAAACGACACACCAAACTTTCTTGAGAATGCTAGAAAGACTATCCAAAACGCCTTAGCTGCAACAGTCCCAGATTTAATAGAAAGTGAAGCTATTTTATTGCGTCAGGCAAAAGAAATAATGCTTGAGAACGGATTTACTCCAGATGAAATAGAAGCTGTTTCTACATTCTTTGCTGGTGTTGATGCTATAAATTATGGCGGGTTAGATAAAACATCAGTCGATATACAATCGCTAATGAGCAAACTTCAAAAAATTCATTCGCAATTAAAATAGTATATGAAAAAACAAATAGTATTCTTTTGCATTTGTACGTTTGTCTGTTCCTTGTGGGCACAGACGGCACAAGAGTATTTAATGCTAGGCAATAATTCTTATAAAAATGGCGATTACAATTCTGCTAAGGAAAGTTATCAAAACGCGATAAATAAAGGAGGTGCCTCTGCACAACTATTTTTCAATATGGCTAATACGTGTGCAAAGCTAAATAAAAAGGGTCAAGCACTGCTCTACTATATGAAGGCACTAGTTGAAGAACCACGTCTGAGAGAAGCTGAAGCAAATTTAAAGCTCTTTGCAAAAGATAATTCAATTCAACTTCCAGATAAATCTTCTGTGGATATGTATCTATTAGAATTATCAGAATTTGAATGGATTATCGTTTGTGTCGTTGCTTTCTGGTTTACAATTTCCCTCTTTTTGATTCCGCGAATGTATGTCAAAAGGACATCTGTATATATATTTTTGGGAATTATATTTGCAATAGTTACCGCAACCGCCGTAATAGGAATAGTTAGATGTAACAATATTGCAAATACAGCTATCGCCCTTACTGATGATGTTGAGTTGCGACTTTCCCCAACGCCGAATGCTCCAGTTGAATCTGTTGTTCAAGAAGGAACATTTGCTAACATATTAAAAAATAAAGGTAATTATATATACGTGCAAGCTCCGTCTGGGAAACGAGGTTGGACAAACAAAAAAGAATTTGTGCCAATATGTGAATAGAAATATTAATTATTATGTAAAAAACTTTCTTTTTAGCAGAAAGTTTTTTTGTTGCGTATCGATAAATATTTATCAACATAACAGCAGTAAAAAAAACACGTTACATTTATGAAAAAGAAGACAGTAATAATTGGGTTAGTTCCACTAATTGCAGTTGGAGCATTTTTTGTTATATCAAATTCATCACATATACCTAATGGCACATTAGATAAAAAAGCCTTGTATGCATTAGATG
>JAGAOA010000128.1 GCA_017623955.1 Opitutales bacterium | reverse complement strand
TAAAGCTAGCGATAGTATACGCAATGCCGATAGTAATGGTGAAAAATTTGATTGGGGACAAAGTATTTACATAGGGGTTAAATGGTATATAATTGGGAATGATTTGAAATTCCAACTTGGATATGAATGGATTCAACTTGAAGATTCACCGACTGATTCCACTCAATCGCAACGATCAACTTCTAATGCAGTTAGAGCACAAATGAAAATTTTATTCTAAAAAAAAGAGTTTTTTAATAGAAAAGCTCTTATGGTAATTAAATTATAAATTTGTCGAAGGAGTTATTGCTCTAGCAATCTCCATCGGTACTCGTAAAATAAAAACGTGTGTGGAGTCTGCTAAAAGGGATGTTTGCGAGTTGGTGAAGCTGTGCTACACACTGCCCACCCGAACAAACGATTTTTTAGCTACAAACATCACGTTGGTAATCTAAATACAAAAAATGCGTTTCAAAGAAACGCATTTATCACTATGAAATAAAAACTTGCCCACGTGGAGTGTCCACACACGTTTTTTATGGTTTGAGAAGGAGATAATCGCGTGCCTTTGCGATTTTTCCTTTATAAGTGTAATCGCTCATTGAATAGTTTGTTACAACTTCGCTACCATCAGAATAACGTGTTAGATAAACATCTTTTGCCAATGGACGATTTTCTTCCATAAACTCAACTTGCAAATATTTTAGCGGTTGGAACATATCGTACATAGCTTTGTATTCCGCTATATGCTCTGGCTTATAGCTTGAACTATAACGTATAGGACGACCACCAAATTCAACCAAACGCAAGAAATTTGTTGAACCTTTTGGACGATATCCTTGTGTAAATTTATCGGGATTGCTCAAAACTATACCATGATAAACAATTTCCCACAACGGTGCGATGCGGTCGATTAACGAATTATAATTTGTCTTATCGCCATAATAAGCGTTTTTGCTAAATTTCTTATCGCCATAACCTTCGCCATATAGCATATGTCTGCCCAAATAATTGATGTAGTCGAGTTCGTGTAAGCAGTGTTCATAACCACATTCACTGGCTGCACCACCGAAAAGTTTGCGAGCATACGCCAATGTTCTGCACTGTGCTTCAGCTTGCTGTTTGCGATTTACCTTGTGGCGAGGATCAAAGCACTGGTCGGGCTGACGAGCACTAAATACATCAATATAAAGCATACCTTCGTAACCGAGTTCCTTTGTTTTATCTAATTGCTCTTTGATGAATAATTCCCAAGAACGTTGGATACAAATGTAATACATTGTACCTCCGGTCAAATTAGCTGCACGGAATAATGAACCGTCGGCACGCTTACAAACATAGTCTTCGTCCCACATTGTAGAGCAAGTGTAAGCATCAGTATGATTTGAATTTGAGCATATCTGATACCCCTGTGATCTCGCATAATCAGTAAATTCTTTCAAAGCTTTTTCTCCGCCCAACTCTTTATCAATTGGTAAAATTTGCGGACATCTGCCGTCATAGCCTCCACTCTGCCAACCTGCATCGCAGAAGTGAACATCTGTCATACCAGCAGCTTTAAAGGCATCAACAAATTTCTTAGCATCATAGAACGTTAAGGATGCACGGAATTTACCTTCAACCTCTTCTGGCTTGAAATTGAAAGTACCCTTTTTACCACGAACACCAAGTGCCAAAAAGCCGTGAGGCTCAATGCGATGTGGCATAGCTGTTACTATTTCACGCAAGGCTTTGCGTGTTTTCATTCGCTCCTTAATTGGCTTAAACTTACCCTCCGACAAGCGAATTTTACGATATGTGCGCCCCATTCCGCTATAATTTGCATCGTTACCGGTCAAGGTTACAAAGTCGATTATGATATCTTCGTATGGTAAATATCCCAAGCGTTTTTCAATCCAACGTGGACGAATTTTATAAATGCCATTTTCAGCATCTATAACCATACTCATATCGCACTCCATACCACGAACAATACCTATAAACGTTTCGCGAGGATTTTGCATACCAAACAATGGCAACTGAGGAACTCTTGTATATTTGCCGTTATCACATCGGAATGTTCCCATTTCTCCACGCGAAATAATCCAAAAGCCATCTTCCCCCTTCTGTGCCACTGCATTATCGGCAAGAACTTCAAACCACTCATAGTTTGCAGGAATTGCACTTTTGGGAATTGTTACACGAACAGTATTTTCGTTAATTCTTTTAACAGGATACTGTGATGTTTCAATTCCTCCCTTTTTTATCTTTATATTT
>JAGAOA010000127.1 GCA_017623955.1 Opitutales bacterium | reverse complement strand
GGAACAAATGGCTTTTGGGGTGCAAAAGGAGATGATAAGTGGATAGATATGGCTTCAAAAGGTTTTGATATCTACGATGGGCTTTGCGTGCCAATGGTAACAAATTACAAGGATAACCGATTGATAATAGGTGGTTGGTTCTGGCATGGCTGGGGTTCAGCAATTGTTTTACGCGAACTTTTTGCGTATCCTGATGGTGTGCTTGGAATGAAATGGGTAAAAGAACTTCAACCTCCAGAAAAAGTTGTTGTGAAGACATGCAATCAAAACGATGGCTTTGCAGAAATGCTCATAGCCCCCGAGCAATCGTATTCTGCCAGAATGACAATAACTCCTAACACCATTGGGAAGTTCAAATTGCGTTTCCAACAAACAAATGCCCCAAAACACGATGTTGATTTTACAATAGATTTTGGCAATGCAACTGCTCAAATTCATGATTCATCAAAAAACATACTGCCCATGAGCAGAATTGTAAAAAATACAACAAAACGCGTTGGCTGGGCTCTAAACAACTGTCCCAACGACGTGCACTTTTTTTCAAGAGACTTTTGCATAGAAAATCTGCGTAATATCGACAAACCTTTTGAACTTCGTTTTATTCTACGTAGAAGTAAGAAATTAAATTCAAATATTATCGATATTGAAATTGCACACTCACGCACAATGATTACAAATCGCATAGGTGCAAAATTCGATAGAATTAAAATCGAGTATCCAAACGGCGATGTAAAAAACATCACCTTGTTTGAATACAAAAACGAAGAAAAATTCTAATTTAAAATTACTTCACTACAACGTAATTTACCTCGCCATTTAGTTTAAGCGTAATTTTCCCATTGCGCGCTTTAACTTTCATTGGCTTGACAAGTTCTGTTTCAAGAGTTCTTCTGTAGTTGACTGTTGTTATTTGATCTTTGTTCTTCGAGTCTAAGAAAGCTTCGATTGCTCTACGAAGTGAAACTGATTGCTTTTTGAGTTGTGCCCACCTTTTAAATAGCGATTGTTTCCAAAATGGGAACAGGTTGAAGATTGTATGTGTTTGCAGATTCGTCTTTTGTGGAAATGTTGGGAAATTTTGGGATTTTCTTAATTTTTTTCTTGAAAATTTTATTGCGTCTTGTTGAATTAGTGTCAAATTTTCTTTCAAGAAAGGAACTCTTTTATGAATTTATCGAAGGATACGCCCTATGCAAAAATTGAACAGCTCGTGCGTGAGACTGTTTATAGGGAAATGAATTTAGCTGTGCCAACTCCAGCACAAGGTCCAAATCCTTTGCTTGTTAATGTCAGTGCAAGGCATGTTCACCTTACTCAAGAAGCCGTTGAAGCCTTGTTTGGCAAAGGTTATCAGCTCACTATCCACAAATGGCTTTATCAAGAAGGTCAGTTTGCAGCTAAAGAATCTGTCACTTTAATCGGACCGAGAAGTCGCATAATTTCTAACTTGCGTATACTCGGACCATGTCGCACAGAAAGTCAAGTTGAACTCGCTTTGACTGATGCTAGGCCGTTCGGTTTTGATGTCCCACTTCGCAATAGTGGCGACTTAAAAAATACTCCAGGTTGTATGCTTATGGGGCCTGCTGGTTTCTATGAAATGCCATACGGCGTAATTCGTGCAGCTCGACACGTCCACATGAGCCCAGCTGATGCAGAATTTTACAATGTAAAAGATAAAGAATACTTGAAGCTTCGTGTATATGGCGAAAATTCGATAGTGTTTGAAAATCTCTTGTGCAGAGTTGATCCAGCGTTGCGTTTGGAAGTACATATAGATACTGACGAAGGCAACGCTTGCAACCTCAACGAGTATTCGTTGTGCGAGCTTGTAAAATAAATTTAAATCTAAAAATACAAAATAAACACGAAAGGTAAAAATATGAGTCAATCATTGGGAATGATAGAAACACGAGGCTTCACAGGCTGTGTAGAAGCCATCGATGCAATGGTAAAAGCTGCTGACGTAGAACTCGTAAAGCAAGTTCAAATTGGTGGCGGTTTTGTAACAGCAATCGTACGTGGCGACGTAGGTAGCGTTAAGGCAGCGGTTGAAGCTGGCAAGCAAGCAGCACAAGCTGTTGGCGAACTCGTCAGTGCAAACATAATCGCAAGCCCACACCCAACACTTCTCGAAAAGATGGGTCTTTAATTAACACCTAAACATAGGAAAATATATTTATGAAAAAAGCATTAGCAATGGTAGAAACAAAGGGTTTTGTCGCAGCTATGCAAGCAGCTGACGCAGCAGTAAAGGCAGCAGACGTTGAATTGCTCGGTTGGAAGAAAGTCGGTAGCGGATTGGTTGCTGTATTCTTCACAGGCGACGTTGCATCGGCAAAGGCAGC
>JAGAOA010000126.1 GCA_017623955.1 Opitutales bacterium | reverse complement strand
AGAGCGGAGGACTGAAAATCCTTGTGTCCCTGGTTCGATTCCTGGTCTGGCCACCATTTTAAAAGCGAGTTATACTTAGTATAGCTCGCTTTTTTGTTTATATACAATACTTTAATCGCCTTGGCTGTGCGTATTTTCTCTGTAATTTCTATTGATTAACTCTCTGATTTTAACGCACAATAGTAATGATTGAAATCATATATATAATTTGGAACAATCTGGATTTGGTTCAGATATTTTAATCCATTTGTCGTCTATATAATATCCAGATGAAGCATCTACACCTAAAGGAATTCCAACAGCACCAACAACTATTTGTTTACAACAATATTGAGATTTTATGATGTTAAATTTATGCGTATGTCCACAATGGTACGCCGAAACTTTGTACTTGTTAAATATTTCTACATAACGTTTTCTTTCATTTATAGGAAAATTTGAATAAGAGTTTCCCTCGTTTATATCAATCATAAATATCGGGGTATGACCAAAAACTATTATCTTTGAAACATCTTTTACTTTATCAAGAGATTTTTCTATCCATTCAAAATGTGAGTTACGTAAATTTTGATTTTTTGATTTTATGATTTCTGTGTTTATGCCAATAAAAGCAACATTGTTTTTGGTAAAACAAAATCTATCATATCCATATTCTTTTATGAAGTTACTTATACTTTGGGGAGAATTTCCAGATAAATCATGATTTCCAGGCACATAATAAATTTTTATAGATTTATGCACTCTTCCAATTACATTTTTGAAAATTTCCAATTCTTTTTTATTACCCATGTGTTGCACCATATCTCCCGTAACAAACAAAAAGTTGGGTTTCATCTTGTTTATCGTATCAATACAAATATTACAATTTTCAATTTCCTTATTATATTTATGTAATTGAAATTCTTTTAAGGGGTGTTTTTCTGGAATAGTCTTTAATGGATGAATTGTTTTGCGTATACCTCTACTAAGTTTACCTTGAGCATCTATATTTGCCATTCCAAATTGCATATCTGAAATCTGAGCAAAAGAAACAAATTGCTGTTTAACATTTGAAAATCCACTAATGTTAAACAAACACAAACCTGTACAAGCATTAATAAACGTACGTCTGTCCATAATATTATCCTATATATTTTTTGAAGGTTTCAAGAACGCAACAACGACAACAAGAACTACAACCATAAAAACAGCTAATGAAGCAAATGCCGTACTAAGATTACCATCATCAGATAACTTTCCAAATAAAATAGTAACAATACCTCCTGCCGATACGCCAACTGTATTCATAAATCCGTACGCCCCTGCTCTACTGCGAGAATCTATAAATTGACACAATACAGGCATATTGTTTGCATCTAAAAAACCAAAACCTACGCCGAAACATATACAAGAAATAATTACCCAAATAGCTGACTGGCAAAATCCCATAAATATCAATCCAGGAATACATAAGAACAGCCCCATAGATAATACAAATACTCTACCTCTAAGAAACCTTGCTCCCAATTTGTCCGATAACATTCCACCAATCATTACCCCAATAAACGATGCAACCGCAAGCGATATTGTTGCAATGGGACCAGATAATTTCATCTCTAAATCTAGATTTTGAGCAAAAAGCGTCGGTAACCAATTTTTACTCGCCCAACTTGGCATTGATATTGCTCCAAAATAAAAAAGAATAATTATAAATTGCTGATTTCTTAACAGAGTTTTAAAGCTATCAATTAAATTGATTGATACTACTCTATTATCAATTTTTTCAGATGTCGCCTTAGAACTTCTTAAACATACACTAAGTAAAAATGCGTAACAAACTCCAAACAAGCCTAATGTAATAAAAGCTAATCTCCACGATGCTACATCTGAAAGAATTGCACCAAACCCACCTAGAGCTTGCCCAACATATAAACCTGTCATATGTATTCCAATAGCTAAACCTCTACTTTTATCAGTATGAACCGATGCAATCAAAGCAAGCGCAGCTGGAAGATATAACGCTTCAGAAAAACCCATACCCGCCCGCAAAATATATAGCTGAGTAAAATTCTGTGCAAATCCCATCAAAAATGTTATCAAACTCCAAATTCCCAACGAGTAAACTATTACCCACTTTTTGTCGAATTTATCGCCAGCCATTCCAGCAAATGGAGCTATGATTGCATAAATCCAAAGGAAAACTGCCATGAGTTGACCGAAGTTTTCTGCAAGCCTTAGTTGTGGAATATCTACTGAAATTGCAGGTTGTAACGTAGACAATATCTGCCTATCCATATAATTGAGTAACGCTACAACCCACAATAAACCGACCAATAACCAACGATACACTCTATTATTAAACATTTTAAACTTTATTGCATTTATTGAAAAAGTCTATTGCTTGTAAATCTGACTTTAACAATTGTTCCTCTTCGTCTGTAAGGTTTTCAAAAGGCAATCGATTTGGCCCCAAATCAAGACCAATAAGTTTCATTATTCGCTTTCCCCCAACGATATTACCGCGATATTTACAAATTATATTTATTACCTCTTGCGAATAATTTTGCATTTCATTGGCACGTTTTAAATCTCCATTTTTCCAAGCATTGATAATTTCATTTTGAACACGCCCATTATAGTTTGTCGTACCACAAATACATCCTTCTGCCCCGCCTTGAACAAGACTACAAAGAGCAGTCTCATCTTGTCCATGTAAAATATCATATTTGCCATTAGCAAACAGCCTACACTGATTGTATTCATATAGATGTTCATCGGTAAACTTTATACCTGCAAAATTTTCAACGCCTAATTTCTCAATTTCTGTCAACAAATCTACCATAGAAACGAACGTCTTGCTAAATACAGGCATATGATAGTAATAAAATGGAATTTTATCGCAACTCTGACATATTTTTTGACAGTATTTTGCAAGAATTTTAGCCGAAGTAATATTCGGGAATGCAGCTGGCATAGCTCCTACCCCCCAAGCACCAATATCTTGTGCGTGTTTAGCTAGAATGCAAGCCGACTCCAAGGAACAAGTTCCTACGTGTATTATAACTTTAAAATCTTTGGGAGCAACCTTAATCCACTCTTCAGCTATTTGCATTCTCTCTGAATCGGTAAGATTGCAACCCTCGCCAGTCGAACCATTTACAAAGGCTCCTTTCATACCATTGTTTACTAGCATTTCGACGTATCTGCCGATTATACCTAAGTTTAAGTTACCACCATCTGTAAATGGTGTATAAGGTGCGTCTATAAGTCCTGTAATTTTTTCCATATATAAATTGATTTTTCACCTCATCTGATATATCAGATAAAAACAAGAAAAATATCATCTGATATATCTGTCAAGTTTTTTATACAGAAAAACGCACTATCTTATTTTTCATTCAATAAAATTATACTTCTAAACTAATTCGCTCTGATATGTGATTGCGCACCAATTTTTCGGCTTCATCTGCCGTAGCCTTCTGAAGAGCATTTAACAATTTTACATGCGAGGCTTTTCTATTTTTAGGGAATACGCTACATACAGAATAAAATAAGTTGCGTTTCATTACTCTATCAAATGTTGCACTCAATGGCTGACATTTAGCAAGATCGACTAAAGCGGAATGAAAACTTATCTCTGCATTCCAGTTGATTTTTTCAGAATTAATGCTATCAATTTTTTTTGCAAGCACCATTAATTTTTTAAAATCCTCATCAGAAATCTTAGATGCATACATTCTCGCAGCCTGAGCTTCTATCGCTACTCGTAACACGCATAAATTTCTAACTGAAGATTCATCTACACCAACAACAGTTGTTTCACTACGCGGTTTTGTAATTAGAAAACCATCACTTTCAAGGCGTTGCATTGCTTCTGCAACAGGAGCCAAACTCATATTCAAATGTGCCGCAATATCTCGACGCTTTATTATTTCAGTAGGTTTTATTTTTTTATGCAATAACATTTCAAAAATCGAGTCATATGCGCGTTGTGCAAGCGTTGTATTTTTAGATTTCATTTATTTTAAAAATAGATGTACATACCAAAAAAACAAGATTTTTATTGATAATAAGTATATAGCCTTAACTGTTAAGCTAAAAATTTCTTTACAACATCCTATTTCAATATAGAATACGCCAACACCAATAAAATTATTAGTATGAAAAATTTAAATCAACGACTCAATTCGCTAGATATACTTAGAGGCTTCGATATTTTTGTTTTAGTATGTTTTGGACCACTATTGAAATGGGCATCACAAAAATATGCGTGCATACCAGTGTACATAGAAACACAATTTCATCACGTAAAATGGGAAGGCTTTGCGTTTTGGGATATCATAATGCCTTTATTTATGTTTATGGCAGGAGCCGCAATGCCATTTTCTTTTGCAAAATACAACGGAAGTGGTACATATATTAGAATCTTTCGTAGAGTATTGATGTTATTCTTTTTTGGGATGTTAGTTCAAGGTAATTTGCTAACAGCAAATTTCTGGCAAACATTCGATATTTCCATATTGCATTTTTATTCAAATACACTACAAGCTATTGCGGTTGGTTATCTAATCTCATCAATTTTTCTTTTAAATTTTAAAATCAGAGGACAAATAATTGCAACACTTGCAATCTTCGTACTATATTGGGTTCTTCTTACATTCTGTGGAGATTGCACTCCGAAAGGTAATTTTGCTTATTATGTCGATGCAATAGTTCTTGGTAAATTCCGTTCTGTATCGAGTGAATATACATGGGTTCTTAGTTCTTTGAATTTTGGAGTCACAGTAATGCCTGGAGTTTTCTGCGGACACATTATGCGAAGACAAAACACAAAAATATCAAATGCAACATCTATGTTTGTATTTGCGTTGATACTTTTAGCAACTGGCTACTTACTAAGTTTTCAAATGCCAATTATCAAAAAGATATGGAACAGTTCATTCACTCTTTGGAGCGGTGGCTGGTGCGTACTTTTGATGGCTGTATTCTATTTGATTATCGATGTGTTTAATTTCAGCAAAGGCTTAAATTGGCTGAAAATATATGGAATGAACGCCATAGTAGCTTATATGTTGTATTCGTTGACAAAAATTTATGTATTTCCAGCAAGTTTTGAAAAAAATTTACCAACTATAATTGTAGAATTATACACGCCGATACAATGTGTTTTAATTTTTGCAGTATTATATACGATGTACAAAACAAAAACATTCCTAAAAGTTTAAACAAAATAAAAGAGCCGATTATAAAAAATCGGTTCTTTTTATAAATGTAGTTTTTCAACTAGTGAATTTGCTTTTACATCAATGATTGTTTGAGCGCGTAAAATTTCGCCTTTACGCAAACTCATATTCGACGAAGCAATCTCGGATAGATTTTTCATATCATACAAATACACATCGTCTAAATCAGCACAAGTCTCGTCTATATTTTTAGGGACAGACAAATCTATTAAGAACATTGGCGACACACGTTTTTTCATAGAGTTTTTTACCATATCAAAACTAATTAGTTCGCCTGCCGAACTTGCACATACTATAATATCGAATAATCCAAGTTGAGCTAAGCCATCGTTTAAATCTGCACTTTTTACACCTATTTCTGTTGCGAGTTTATCAGAATTTTCACGAGTACGCGACACTATTGTTATATCTTTTGCCCCACGCACAAACAAAGCATCTGCAATCAACTTTCCAGCTTCTCCAGAGCCAATCAACAAAATCTTAGCCTTTGAGATATCTTCAAAAATTTGCAAAGCAAGTTCTGCACTTACACTACCTATACTTATCTTTCCATGACCAATCTCTGTATTTGTGCGAATCCATTTCCCCACTTGCGATGCTTTTTGAAAAACAGAATTTAATATTGCACCACAGTGATGACAATTGAACGACATAGAATATGCTGCTTTAACCTGTCCAAAAATTTCAGTTTCGCCCGTCATCTGAGATCTCAATCCAGAAGCTACTTCAAATAAATGCGAAATCACCTCTTTGTTTTTCTTTACATAACACAACGATGCTAATTCCCCAAAAAAATCTAGTTTAAAACTTTCAATATCCAAATCTTCCCCAACAAAATAGTACTCTACGCGATTGCAAGTGCTCAGCAAAACAACCTCACTTGCCTTGTATTTTTCTAAAATGATATCTTGCCGTTTAACACAATCATCTTTTGCAACCGAACACAAACCGATATCACTCGCATTAGCATTTTCATGCGAAATTCCGCAAAGATACAACACTTGCGAACTGCTCATACTAAAAACTAATATTCAACGAACGCAAAGCTTGACAGCATTTTAAAAGCTTTGCATTACAGTTGCTATGAGACTTTAATTTGTTTTCAGCCAAAGAGATTCTGCGGAAGAACTCTTTGGAACAATCATTCAAAACGCCGTAATCTAGCATCATCTGGCGGACTTGTGCGAAATCAGAACAAGGTAAATTCTCAATAAAATTTTTGATCTTACTCTTCGGTAATTTTTCGATTAGCATTATGAGGGGAAACGTTTGTTTTCCTGAAATCAAATCAGTTCCGAGCGTCTTTCCTGCGTCAGCTTCCGACATAAACCAATCACAAATATCATCGTAAATCTGATATGCAATACCTAACTGCTTACCGACTTCAGAAGCAGTATCAATCCACTCCTGCGATGCACTCCCCGACATTGCACCTAATTTGCACGACAATTCAAATAAAGCCGCTGTTTTACCATAAACAATATCGTAATATTTTTTCCTAGAAACAATTTCCGACTTATCAGAAAGAGTCTGACTTATTTCACCTTCACAAATAATGCTTATGCTTTTGGCAGTCTGCTTTGCCACTTCTACATTTGGATCATCAAAAGCCATCAACATCATATGCGAAAATATCACATCGCCTAATAGAATCGCAGTGCGTGCGCCATACTTACTATTTGGAGTTATCATATTGCGACGCACCGATGCATTATCAATGACATCATCGTGTACAAGTGTTGAAATATGAGTCAACTCCACAATGGCAGCTCTGCGTATGATATCATCTTTTTGAGCGTCCTCAACCGCTGAAGAAAAAACTAACATCGGGCGAATATACTTACCTTTCGGAGTAATTACTTCTTTTGCCGCATTGCGAATTTCTGGAGAAAACTTTACAATTCGACCAGCCAAATACCGTTCAAACGACCTAAACATCGGACGCATATCTTCTAATACTTCCATAAACGGATTTCGACTGTTACTTACCTTCTTCAAAACAGATAACATCTTTTATTGTTTATCGCCCAAGAGCAATAAAAAAAAACGTATAACAAAACAAAAAAAACGAGAACACATAAAACTGAACTCGTTTTTCTTATATCTTTAATATAGTAACAAAGACCGACTTATTCAGCTGGTTTTGTCTTAGGCAAACCTGTCACACGTGTAACTGTCTTCAATGCGCCGCGTTTGCGGAGCAAATCGATACGTTCAAAACGCTTGAGAACACTGCGTTTCTTTGATGATGACGATCCGCCACTTTTAAAACTGTTGTGCTGTGACATAAAATACTCCTTTTTGAAAATCAATAAAAGACGCTATTAAACTATTACTTAAATCTTTTGCAACTCTTTTTTTTATTTTTTTTGCATTAGAATGCGCAACTTGCTTAGTATCCGAGATTTTCATCAATCAAAACAACGTGAGTTTCAGCCGAAGTCGGATATCCTAATACAGTTAAGACTCTGCAAATTTTTTCTGGACTATTACACTTGTAACATTTGTCCGCCTTTATCGCGCACGGAGTTTTTAAATTTAGGCGACGAGCATTCTGAGGTGCTGCAACATTTTTTGCTCTAAAGATTGCATCTTGAAGTTCAGGTACAACCTTATTTGTACCACTGACAATGTACACTTTTTTTCTATTAGCCCCCCATATAATTGACGAAACTCTATTACCACGACCATCAATATTTACAATTTCACCTGTTTTGGCAATAGCATTTGCACCACTAATATAAACTTCAGCCAAAGACGCATTTTCTAATACGTTTTGAGATTTATCTACCGAATGGCAGTACACTGTATTATTTTCCGATAATAAATCGTAAAGCCCTAATTGCGATACACTTACAGAGCCACCAATACCTATTGTTTTATTTT
>JAGAOA010000125.1 GCA_017623955.1 Opitutales bacterium | reverse complement strand
ACCACCTAACATACCTATTACATCGGCAAATATAGTCAACAGTGGAAACATACACACCAACGCTATTATTCGAGGCATAACTAAAAACTCTATCGGCGATATTCCAAAGGTACGAAATGCTGAAATTTCTTCATTTACTTTCATTGCACCAAGCTCTGCCGCGAATGATGCCCCTGTTCTACCACTCATAACTATACCAACCATCATTGCACCCATTTCGCGAACCATGGCTATACCAACAAGATCGGCGACAAAGATTTCAGATCCGTATTTAGCAAGTTGTATAGAACCGACAAACGCCAAAATTAAGCCTACCAAAAAGCTAATTAACGCAACAATAGGTAATGCTTCAGGTCCAGATTTTTGTATAATTGAAAGCAAATCTATTCTGCGAAAACGGGCTTTACCTATCAACATTTTTACAAATGCTATGGATACATCGCCAAAGAATGTAACATAATTTTTTAGGTTAGATAAAAAATTTATAGTATGAGTACCAACCTTATTTACAAAATTTTCATCTTCTAAAGTTTTCTTGGTCTTGGCAGAAGGAACTGCCATTGCCAAATCTAACATAGATGCAATACCTTCGGGCAATGTATTAAAATCAACCAGAACTTCTTTTTCTTGCAAGAAAGTACATATACGTAATATCAAGCTAATCAAAGAAGAATCGTACCGCCCTAATTGAGATACATCGAAACTAAACGACGATACATTTTGCGGAATTTGCGATAAAACATCGGATGATAACGTATGCTTATTATTTATAGACCAATCACCAACAACGACAAGAACACATCGACCACCGTTGATTATTATTTCGGCAGTAGCTTCTTTTTTTGACTGTTGAATATTATTTTCCAAAATAAAAAAGTTTATGTAAAACTTAATCACATAAAAAGATTTATCAACAAAAAAAGCCTATACATAAGCAGTTATTATAAAAAAGGAACAAGCTTATCTTGTTCCCTTTTGCTCATTTTTATGAAAGTTTGTATTTGCCAGGAAGTGGAATACCTCGAATTTCTTTCTTACCGAACTTCCATTCCTTTGGAGCATAGCTTTGTTGCGAACGTTCTTTTACCCAAGCATATTTGAAGTTTCTACCTGCATAGCAACTTTCACGACCAGCAATAGCCATCAACGTTGAATCGACCATATCACGCAACATATTTATGCGTTTATTATTCAATACGCTATCAATCAAGACTCTATGTTCTTCTACGATAGGTTGTGGCATTGGACCATTATACTGCCATGACTTTTGACCAATAATACGACTTGTTGCCGAACCTAAATCTAATTCCAAAACGCCTTTTGTACCGATGAAACGTTCCATAACGTATGGCTTAGATTCTTGTTCGCGACGTGAATAGCTTGAGCAATGCAAGCCGTCGCCGAAGTCAAAGTCTACTGCAAAATGACTGAAACGGTCGCCCATTTCTGGGAATGGGATATCCCAACGACGTCCACCAACACCATTTACTTCGATTGGGTCTTTACCTACAACCCAACGAATTACGTCTAAGTTATGAACGTGTTGCTCTACATAGCAGTCGCCTGAAATCCACGAAAATATGAACCAGTTGCGGATTTGATATTCCATTGATTGTGGATCAGGATTATGCAATAATAGTTTACCTCCATTTTGAATAAAGAAGCGAGCATTGAGCCACCACGCTTGCATCGAAACTAAATCACCAATTTGACCGTCTCTTAAGCGATTGATTGCTTCTTGATATGCTGGGCTGAATCGACGCTGAATACCAGGGATAATTGTCAAGCCCTTCTTATCTGCCAAATCTGCAATTTCCATCAATTCACGAGCTTGAACAGGGTCTACACATGCTGGCTTTTCAACAAAAATATGCTTGCCAGCTTCAACAGCTGCACGCAAGTGGAGTGGACGGAACACTGGTGGTGTTGCATGAATGATTACATCGACATCTTCTGCCAAAAGTTGTTTATAAGCATCCCAACCAAAAAATTTTCTATTGCCCAAATCGATAGCATCTTTATAGCGTTCTGGATTTTTCTTTGCATTTTTAGCAAATCTGTCTGTTGCAACTTTTAATCGGTCTTCAAACAAGTCCGCAATAGCGACTATCTTTACTTTGCCTTCTGCGGCTTCGAGCATATTATCGACTGCACCCAATCCACGACCAGAGCAACCAATAAGCCCAACTTTCAACTGCGATTTTTTTGTATTTGCCCACGAAAACTTTGGCAAAACGCTCGCTGCCGAAACAGCCGATATTGTTTTTATAGCACTTCTTCTATCCATTTTATTTCTCCCGTATGTTTATTTATGATTGTATATCTAAATCGCGATATATTTGCAAAATTTGTAAATCTTTTTCTTTTGTATTTTCAGTTTGATGATGTTCCAAACCCAAGAAACCTCTAAAGCCTTTATCCCAAATTTTTTTGAGAACATTCTTATAATCGATAACGCCCGATGTTGGCTCACAACGCTGAGGAGCATCGGCAATATGGAAGCTTTCAATACAATTCCAAACGTTATCATCGTCTAAACTCTTAAGATTACCCACTTGCATTTGTTCGTGGAAAAGGTCGTACAACAAGCGACACGATGGCTTTTTTACTGCACGCACAATTTCAGCACCAAGCGTTGCATTATCAATAAATATATTTGGATGCGACGTTGTATTTAAAGGTTCTATTTCCATTACAAAGCCTTTTTTAGCAACGTAATCTGCACAAAAACTCATATGTTCAATCGTGTTATCGAGCTGTTTTGCAAACGACAACTTTTCGCCTTTTGCACCTGCTCCAACGATGAATGTTTTACTACCAAGTCTCTGCATTACACCGATAGTTTTATCCATCTGCTTGACGAGTTCCTCGCGGACTGCATCTTTAGAAAACACTTT
>JAGAOA010000124.1 GCA_017623955.1 Opitutales bacterium | reverse complement strand
ATTGATTCTCAAAAAACCTGCAGCCTGTTCAAAACTTTTTGCGCCCAAGCCTTTGACTTTCATAAGCTCCTTGCGTGTTTTGAAAGGTCCGTTTTCATTTCTGTAAGCAACTACATTTGCGGCTGTAGTTGCGTTTAAACCGGACACATACGAAAGCAACTGCTTACTTGCTGTATTTACTTCTACCCCAACTGAGTTTACACAACTTACAACAACATCATCAAGAGAACGTTTGAGCATTGTTTGATTTACATCGTGTTGATACTGTCCTACTCCGATGGATTGCGGATCGATTTTTACAAGTTCTGCTAGTGGATCCATCAAACGTCTGCCGATTGATACTGCACCGCGCACTGTAATATCATGATTGGGAAATTCCTCGCGAGCAACTTCAGATGCAGAATAAATTGATGCTCCACTTTCATTCACCATAACAATGGGAATTGTAGGTGGTAAACCTAACCCTTTTATGAATGCTTCGGTTTCTCGACTTGCTGTACCATTGCCGATTGCGATTGCTTCGATTTCAAACTGCTTACACAAAATTCTGATTTTATCTTCAGCCTCTTTTATACGCATAGCCGATTGCTCTGGATAAATTACATCGTTACAAAGCAAATCGCCTTGTCGATTCAAACAAACAACCTTACAACCTGTTCTAAATCCAGGGTCGATAGCCAATACATTTTTTCTTCCCAATGGAGATGACATCAACAACTCACGCAAATTATTTGCAAATATTTTTACGGCTTCTTCATCGGCACGTTTCTTGATTTCCAAACGCATATATGTTTCAGTTGTAGATGACAACAAACGTTTATAACAATCTTCTACTGCCATTGCAACTTGCTTACCACACGGAGTTGACGCATTTTTTACAAACAATTTTTTTAGTATTGATACAGCTTCAGCTTCATCTGGAATTACACGCATAATGAGAAATCCTTCGGTCTCGCCACGACGCACTGCCAATATTCTATGTGAAGGTGCATTCTTTGCCAATTCAGACCACTCAAAATAATCTCGATATTTAGCACCTTCAATTTCTTTATTTGGCATTACTTTAGAGCTCATTACTGCGTTGTTATCAAAGTACTCACGCATTGAGCTTCTAGCGGTTGCATCGTCTGAAATATTTTCAGCTATAATATCTCTAGCTCCTGCAACGGCACTTTCGACATCGGCTACATCTTTCTCGGCACTCACAAATTCTAAAGCCTTTTCAGCAAAATCAGCATCTTGATTTTCAAAAATAAAAGTTGCCAATGGCTCAAGACCTTTTTCTTTGGCGATTGTTGCTTTTGTTCTACGCTTTGGCTTGAATGGTTGATATATATCTTCAAGTTTAGAAAGCGTTTCTGCTGAGTCTAATTTTGCCTCGAGTTCTGCCGACAACAAATTGCGTTCTTGTAGCGATTTTTTGATTGATACTCTACGTTCGTCTATTGCTTTTAGACGCTCTAATTCGTCTCTAATAGATGCAATTTGAACTTCATCGAGTGAACCTGTTGCCTCTTTTCTGTATCGCGCAATAAAAGGTACAGTGGCTCCCTCTTCAAGCAATTTAGCCGTTGCAGCAACTTGATGCGACGGAATGTTTAATGCGGTTGATGCCGCTAGAAGATGTTGTTCTGTCATAATATTATTAGATGTTTAAAATTCTACTTCTGCTACGATTGGGAAATGATCTGATGCGTAATCGACATCTTTTTGTCTCTCTTTTTTATCAGCCAATGAATAATTGTATTTAAGCTTACCTATTCTATCTGTAAGAACTGCATACTTATTTACTTTTACATTTTTCGATACCCAAATATAATCGATAAACGCACGAGCCACACCTGTATAGGCATGATACGTTCCACCGGCTGGAGCATATACTAACTTTGCTATATCTTTTGCATGGATAAATTCAGGACTATCTACAAGTGGCTTCAATTTTTCATCGCCCAAACAAATATTGAAATCGCCCGTTAAGAAATACGTTTTACCTCCTGCAATTTCTTCTATTTTCTTTTTGAGCAACTTTACGCCTTCTTCTTTAGCCTTAACAACACGGTGATCTAAGTGAGTATTGAAAAAGAAAAAAGTTCTACCTGTTGCCTTATGTTTAAATTCTCCCCACGAGCAAATACGGAAATGTTTTGCCCCCCAACCTTTTGACACTTTTTCTGGTGTCTCTGAAATCCAAAAAGTTCCCGATTTTAAAACTTCAAACTTTGCTGTATTATAAATTACTGGAGAATATTCACCAGCTTCAACGCCATCATTTCGACCTACACCTACAAAAGCATAGCCCTCAGGTATTACATATTTTATCTGATGCAAAAAAGTTTCCTGACAACCAAAAATATCGAATTTATGATATGCCAAAAGATTTTTTGCAGCATCTTTACGAGTCTGCCAATAGACTTTTTCTGGTGTTGCAGCCATCTGAATATTAAACGATGCTACTTTTATTTTTACAGGTTGTTCAGCTCTTTGCATTTCTTGCGCATTACAAAATGTAAAAGCCATAAAAAGAAACATAATACTAATAATTTTATTTTTCATATAATTTACCTTTCAATTAAAATTCAACATCGACTGCCACAGGGAAGTGATCCGAAACATAGTCGTAATCTTTTTGATTATTTTTTGAGAGCTTATCATCGAACTCAAACTTTGCAATTCTATCTGTAAGCACTGCAAAAGTTTTTACTTTTACGTTTGAAGAAACTATAACTAAATCAGCCAATCGGTGTTTAGGATTAACAATCCCTTTATACGCATGATACGAACCACTTGGTCCATAAGGCTTTGTTTCACAGATATCGCGAGCATGTTTAAATCTGTTATCGCTAAACATTGGCTTAAAATAATCATGCTCGGCATATACGTTGAAATCTCCCGTAAGGAAGAATGTATTATTGCCTGCAATTTCGTTGATTTTCTTATATAGCAACTTTACGCCTTCTTGTTTTGCTTTAGACGATTTATGATCTAAATGAGTATTAAAGAAGTAGAAGATTTTATTTGTTGACTTATGTTTAAATTTGCCCCACGTACAAATTCTTCTGCATTTTGCACGCCAACCTTTTGAGACTTTTTCAGGTGTTTCTGAAATCCAAAATGTGCTAGAGTTTAGAACTTCAAATTTTGATGTATCGAAAAGAATCGGACAATACTCGCCTTTTTCAGCACCATCATCGCGCGCTACACCAACAAATGAATACCCTTCAGGGATAACATCTTTTATCTGATGCAAATATGTTTCCTGACAACCAAAAATTTCAAAACCATGATAGGCTATCAAAGCCTTGGTTGCGTCTTTTCGTGAATTTTGCCAATGGTTTTTTTCTGGAGTTGGAGCCAACTGAATATTAAAACTTGCAACTTTTATTTTTGCCAAGTTCTCTGTTTGACAACCAAACAACGTAAATGACATCGCAATATACAATAAACTTAGTATTTTTGTTTTCATATATTTTATATTTAATTATTATTGTTCCAATTCGGAACTCAACAGTTCCCACTGCGAGTAAAGTTGTTGAAGTTCATTCTTTAAAAAATTATAATTTTCGGTTGTAGAAGCACATTGAACACCTTTTTTGAAGAAGTCTGGAGATGCCATTTCTACTTCTATCTTGGAAAGGTCTTCTTCTATAAGAGATATTTTTTCTTCTATTAAGGCAACTTGTTTTTTCTTGCGAGACAACTCTTGACGTTCCATTGACTGCTGTTTTCGTCTCAATTTATAGTCTGAGACTTTGACTTGAGGTTTCGAGGCACATACTATTTTACCTTCTGCCTTAATACGCTCTACATAATCGCTTAGATTTCCCTCAAAGAAACGCACGCCATTTTGGCTAAGCTCTATGACTCTATCAACAATAGGGTCCAGAAAATCTCTATCGTGACTTACAATCAAGTACGTTCCACCAAAGCTTGCTAATGCATTTTGCAAAACTTTTTTTGAATTTATATCTAGATGATTTGTAGGTTCGTCGAGCAAGAGAAAGTTAAAATCTTTCAACAACATCTTAGCCAATGCCAAACGATTTTTTTCGCCACCAGAAAGAACTCCTACACTTTTAAAAACATCATCACCAGAGAATAAAAACGACCCCAACAAACCTCGTACTTTTGTTTTACGTTCAAAAGAAATATCTGCCGACGCTTCTGTTAAAACATCATTATTTTTATCGAGCCTATCAGACTGATGTTGTGCAAAAAACGACATTTCAACATTACTACCCAATAGAGCTTTTCCATCATCTGCCAATAATTCTCCTGAAATAATTTTCGCCAAGGTAGATTTACCTGCTCCATTAACACCAACAAGAGCTACACGTTCCCCACGTTCAACTTTAAATGAAATGTTATCTAAAACTTTATTTGTACCGAACGACTTAGATACATTACAAATATCTAACACAACTTGACCACTTCGTTTTACTTCGGGAAAAGTAAAATTTATTTCGCCATCATAATCATCTTCAACTTCGATACGTTCTATTTTATCTAACGCTTTTATTCTACTTTGAACTTGAGCTGCCTTTGTATTTTTACTACGAAAACGCTCAATAAAACGCTCGGTTTTTGCAATGGCTCGTTGTTGATTTGCGGCTGCTTTTTGCAAGATTTCTAATCGCTTAGCACTCTCAGTAAGATAAAAATCAAAATTGCCTGCATACACATCTAGACGACCTTTTGAAACGTGAAATGTTCGAGATGTTAAGGCATCTAAAAAAGCTTTATCGTGACTGACTATGATTACTGCACCTGAATAATTTTGAAGATAGCTTTCAAGCCACGCAACAGACTCTATATCTAAGTGATTAGTAGGTTCGTCAAGCATAATTAACGATGGCGAACGCAATAAAATTTTTGCCAATGCTATACGCATTTGCCACCCGCCTGAGAATTCAGAACAAGGTCGTTGCATATCGCTCATTTTAAAACCTAGCCCTTGCAACACTGTTTCTACACGCGAACGCAACTTACTTTCTTGTAAATCTTCAAGGCGATGTTGAAGTTCGCCCATTACTTCAAGAGCATCGGAATATTCTCGAGAATTTGTATCAGCACTAGCCAAAACTTCATTTACCGATTCCAATTCTTGTCGAGCTGTAAGGACATCTTAAAAAGATGATTCCGCTTCTTCGTATAAAGGTCTAGTTCCTGTAATTAAGGCTTCTTGTGGAAGATAACCTACTGTAACGTATTTAGGTTTTGCGATTTCTCCAGAATCGGAAGACTCCAATCCTGCAAGAATTTTCAGCAATGTAGATTTCCCTGCCCCATTTGAACCAACAAGCCCAATTTTATCGTGCTTATTTATAACGGCACTTGCACAATCGAAAATCTTTCTAGCACCAAAAGCAAGCGATATATTTTTTATCTCAATCATTTTCTGCTACTACACATGCCCTTCTTACCAGCATTTTTACTGCTCTTGAGGCGATAAAAAACGTCTATCTACAGCCTGTGCAGCCACAATAACACTTGTCCCAAAAATATCACTTTCTGTTGCTCCTCGAGATACTTCACCAACTGGTTTTGTTAAACCTGTTAGAATATAACCATAGCAACGGACATCTGCGGAGGTTATCTGTAACATTTTCGACGTTATATTTCCAGCATTTAGGTCGGGAAAGATTAGCACATTTGCTCTTCCAGCAACAGAACTTGAAAGCCCTTTTTGCAATGCTACATCTGGTCGCAAAGCCGCATCAACTTGCAATTCGCCATCAACTTCAAAACCCAAATTTTCTGCGACATTCTTTTCGTGAACTAACGCCGTTGCAGCACGCATTTTCAAAACACTTGCACTCTTTGGATTAGGAGACTTTGTAACAAATGAAAGCATTGCAATTTTTGGAGTCTGCAATGTAAATTGATTTACCAACATACCAGTAGTTACTGCAATATCGCAAAGCTCCTTTTCATTAGGTTCTGAAACAACCCCACAATCAGACAAGAATAAATCGCCGTTAATTCCCAACGATTCTACACCAGTAGATACAACCATCATAGAACTAACTGTTGCGATACCTTTTTGCTTAGATATTATTTGGAATATTGGACGCAACGAACTAGATGTTGCACTATTAGCACCTGTTACCATAGCATCGCACCTACCTGTTGCAAGCATTAGAAGTGCAAAATACAATGGCTGTGCCACCATATTTTTTACGGAATCCAAATCAAAATCTTTAAATGGGGGAAGAGCATTCATCAATTTTACCAACACATCAAAATCATCAGACAACGGAGGATTTATTATCTTTAAACCATCGGTTCTTATCTGATTAGCTTCGGCAATTCCCAATATCTTTTCCTTATTTCCAAGCAAAATTGGAACACCCAATTTTCTTGTTGCAAACTGACGTGCAGCCTTTATTACACGCAAATTTTCGCCATCGGGATAAACTATTCGTTTAGGGTGATTTTGAAGTCTAGCTGAAAGTTTTTTTACAAGTGCCATAATTGAAAATCCTTAATTTGATTTAACTATTTTATACTCTAAAAAACAACAATAAAGTCAACCATTTTTAAAGCACAAAAGCATTAATAAACTACAAAATTGACCTATGAAAAAGAGTGAAAGAAACTTAAAATATCATTCATCGGTTTCTACTTTTATAACGGCTTTTCCTTTAGCTTTCATCCCCTTAGGTACACGCAAAAAATCATACTTCTGCGATTCTTTTGAATCGATATATTCTACAGATTGAACTTTTCCTTTTCTAGTACGAACTGTATCAGACTTTTTTATCAAACCTTCACTAGATACTTCTGAAACTTTTGATGCTTTTTGAGCTTTTTGAGCTCTTTGTGCTGACCGCGATGTAGGATTACCCTTAAATGAGGCTGACGGAACATCTACTTGGATTCTATCGCGCAACGAAAAATTATCTAGAAAACTAGAACCATCATCAACTGCTGTATGCTCGCTACCTGCTATTGTTGTTTTTATTCCGGGATCGGTAGGATGCGAGCGACGAAACTGATATTTGTTTATATCTTGCATTGAACGCTCTTGCATATCTTCATAGACATGTCGCAAATAATCGGTATCAAAAATTGCTCTTTTTTCTATGTCGATTTTTCCTTTATATGTTTTCGACATATCGCGTTCGGCATCAAACAACTTCTGCTGTTTTTCTGAATTACGCCAATTCTCTTTATCGGGCGTAAACTTCTTTTCGGCAAACGTTTTATCGGAATCTGTATGCGAGGTCTCTGGAGAGAACATCGGATTTTTATCTTCCATATAAAACGATTTCTCTATAAGGGAATCTGACTTATGCGGAACATTATAGTCTCTAGTTTTAAACGATTTTTCTTCTAAACCTGTACGTTTATCAGACAATCGAGATGTTTCTGGTGTTATTTGCTTATTCTCTAACGTCTTATTTCCCTGCGTAAAATCATGCTGTTTTACTTGCGCACAAACTATCTGCGGTAACGCAAGCGCAACCGCAGTTATTATAAATAGAAAAATTTTTGAACTTATATTCAAATTTTTACGCCAATCTTTTCAAGTATTCGCGATAAATCATCGTTATCAAGATATTCTATTATGATTTTACCACGCTTGCCTGAATGCTGAATTGCTACGGATGCATTCAACTTTGTTGACACTTTATTTTGTATGTCACGAATAACTGCGTTTTCGGCAGCATTAGACAATATAGAACCTGCAGTTCGACGTGCTTTTGTATTTTTTAAACGTCTTACGGCATCTTCTGTATTGCGAACATTCCACCCCTTTTCGATAATCTGACGTGCCAAGATAAGCATGTGGGCTGCATCTTCTATACCTGAAAGAATTTTTGCATGTCCCATACTTATTAGTCCTTTAGATATGTAACCTTGTACTTCTTCTGGCAATTTTAACAAACGCAAGGAATTTGCTATACTTGAACGCGGTTTCCCTATTCGTTGCGATACAGAATCTTGAGTTAGATGAAAATTTTCCATCAAATTCAATATACCACGTGCCTCTTCCATAGGATTTAAATCTGAACGTTGCAAGTTCTCTATGAGCCCTTTCACCGCTGCAGACGCATCACTCGCACTTTGAACAACTACTACGACCTTCTTTAAACCTAACTTTCTACACGCACGCAAACGACGTTCTCCCGCTATCAGTTCATAGCCATCTTTTGTCTGACGAACCAAGAGCGGTTGGATTAAACCTTCAGAGGCAATAGAATCTGCCAACTCTTTTATTTCTTCTTCTGAAAATTCCTTACGTGCCTGATATGGACTCGGTATTATTTTATCAATAGATATTTCACTAAACAAACCATACGACTGTATTTTTGTTGTAACTGCGGGCTTTACAGATACTTCAGCGATAGTCTTCGATGTGGATTGCACTGCAACTGGCT
>JAGAOA010000123.1 GCA_017623955.1 Opitutales bacterium | reverse complement strand
CCCTCGATAGCATGCAACGAACCATTTGGATTAAATGGAATTGAGGCCGATGGTATTCCATTTGCATCAACATACTGCGTTGCTATCTGACCATTCTTTTCAAGTTCTTGGATTACATTTTCAGGAGCTATAAATTTACCCTCGCCATGCGATACCGGAATTGAATGGATATCACCAAGTTCACAATCGGCAAACCAAGGCGAAAGCTTACTTGAAACCTTTGTATTTACATAACAACTTACATGTCGAGCTATGTTATTATAAGTTAGCGTTGGACTATCAGCTTTCAACTCACGAACTTCGCCAAAAGGAACAAGACCAAGTTTTATTAAAGCTTGAAATCCATTACAGATACCCAGTACTAGACCTTTTCTATCTTTAATCAACGACATAACTGCATCGGTCAAAGCATTATTACGGAACACAGCCGCAATAAACTTACCAGAACCAGCTGGTTCATCGCCTGCACTAAAGCCCCCTGGAATCATCAGAATTTGAGACATATCAATTTGACGTTTCATTTCTGAAATAGATTCAGCAACATCTTTGTCGGTCAAATTTTTGAACACAAAGGTTGACGTTTCGGCACCAGCGGCTTCAAATGCACGTGCTGTATCATATTCACAATTAGAACCTGGAAATACTGGAATGAAGACTCTAGGCTTTGCAACTTTATTTGAAGCTACCACAACATTCTTATTTTCAAAGCTAGCATTGATAAGCTCGTTATCTTGCGAGAGTTCTGCCTGCGTTGGATAAATATTTTCTAGTGGTTTATTCCATTCATTATAAAGCTCACTAATTGCAATATTCATTTCGCCTAATGTTATCGATGCGGTTGCGGTTGTCTTACCAATTACAGTTGCATTCAATTCTGATGCTACTGATTCATCGCTCAATTCAACAACAATTGCTCCATAGTTTAGATCAAATACATCGCTGGCAAAATTATTATCGAATTCAAAACCGATATTGTTACCAAACGACATCTTTGATATTGCCTCAGCCAAACCACCAAAACGCAACGAATGTGCTGCCAAAACTTTACCAGCTTTTATTGCATTAAACAAAGCGTTATACTTTTTAATGAGATCGTCCCAATCTGGAGTGAAGTCAGCATTCTTTTTTACTTCTATAAGTGCAACACTTGAACCTGACTTCTTAAATTCAGGAGATATCACGTTGCGAACATCACAAGGACACATCGCAAAACTTACCAATGTAGGTGGAACATCAATATCATTAAATGAGCCCGACATGGAGTCCTTCCCACCGATAGCAGCACAACCAAGTTTCATTTGTGCTTCAAAAGCTCCCAGCAATGCAGCCAATGGCTTGCCCCAACGTACAGGATTTGAACGCAACTTTTCAAAATATTCTTGGAAGGTAAAGCGTATCTTAGATATATCTCCTCCACTTGCAGCAATCTTGGCTACTGATTCAACAACCGCATACATCGAGCCACAATAAGGGCTCCACAAAGATATATCTGGATTAAATCCAAACGAGAATAACGTTCCAGAATTCGTATTACCCTTTAACAATGGAATTTTCGAGCACATCGCTTCGGGCTGTGTAGCTAAATTCTTACCTCCAAATGGATGTAAAACTGCACTTGCTCCGATAGATGAATCAAAACGTTCAATCAGACCTCGTTGACTTGCACAATTTAATGAACTCAAATTTTTAAGCCATTGCGATTTTTCTTGATTTTTTTCAGCGCAAAAACTCTTCACCAATGGAGACTGTTCACGCAATGGAGCTGCAATTTCGGCACTAGCCAATGCAACTGTACCGTTTGTATCTAAGAATGCACGCGATAAATCTACAATACTCTTACCGCGCCACTTCATCACTAATCTACCAGAATCGGTAACAGTTGCAACGTGTGTACATTCAAGATTTTCTTCTGCTGCAAAAGCTGCAAACTTATCGGCATCTTCAGGTGATACAACAACAGCCATACGTTCTTG
>JAGAOA010000122.1 GCA_017623955.1 Opitutales bacterium | reverse complement strand
CCTGCGTTATTTATCAGGATATCAACTGCATCGTATTTTTTTAGGATATCGACGCATGCTTGTTTGATTTCGTCTGGTTTTGATACATCGAAAGGTACAGCTTCTGCTTTTCCTCCGTTTGCAACAATTTCTTCTGCAACTTTTCCGCATGAAGCTGGGTTTTTACTTGAGCAAATTACAGTGCAACCAACTTTAGCAAGTTCTAATGCAATTTCTCTACCAATACCACGACCCGCTCCACTAACGAGTGCAACTTTATTTGTATATGTTAATTCCATAGTTTTTATTTATCTTAAATTTTAAAATGATTGTGAAGCTTTTAATTAAGCGCCCCAAAATGTTTTGTATAATGATTTTACTTCGTCTGATTTTCTAGCAAGGTCTTGCTTTGATTCTTCTGAGTACTTAGCTTTTATACATTTACTCAACAATGCTGATTGTTCCTTGCAAATTGCATCGTGTAATGGAAAAAAGAATTGATATAAGAAATACGCAAATTGCATATAACGCATTTTGCCAAATAGGCGTGGCAATTTTTTATCGTGCGATTCTACAACAACATTCTTCTTATTTAAGATTGCACTTTTTACATCATTCCATTCGTTTGATTTTGCAAATACTATTGTATAGCCTTCGCCGAGTCTATCTCTGCTATGGGCATCGCTTGTACCAAAAACATTCAGGTCTTTACCCTTGTCTTTGGCTTCAAACAAAGCACAGATTGCTAAGTCAGTTGAATCATCGGAGCAAGACGAATTTACTATTTCGAGATAGTTGAATTTTGCACGTTCGCATAGAACTTGTATAACTCGTTTAGTCAAATGTATGTTTCTTTCTCCCATTCTCCAAAATGGATGATTTAACGCAGACAATCCACCAAATTTATTGATAATTTCAAATTCTACTTCCGAGCCAGCAATCGAACGAGCTTCTAAAGGCGTTAAATCTTTTGGAAGTGTTGGTAATATTTCCTCGATGCGTTTTTCAAACTCTTCTTTGTTGTTGTCGATGTACTCTGTAATGCACTGGCTTGCACCTATGCTATGAACATGAGGAATTGCCTTATGGCATTCTTCACCTTTGAAGCAACGCATAGATATTGGCAATGGATTGAATTTATCGATAAGAATTTCCGAACCCTTAGTTGTTCTATGGTCAGATAATGCCTGAAAATCAAAACCCAATTCCAAACATTTTACTCCCATAGTATCTGCAGCGTGTCTGCCGTCTGAGAAGCGAGAGTGCATGTGGAAGTCACCCTTATATGCTCGCAAATTGTAGAGGTCTTCATCGAGAGCATATACAGGGAAGTATTCTGCTGGAGTTTTTTTCTTCTTTTGTTTAGCTTGTACTTTTTTACCATCTTTATAGAAGAGCATTACAACATACATACCTTCTCGTTGAAATTTCCATCTGAAAGTAATTTTGTTATCTGCTATGGTGTATTTTGCTCGTTTTGAAGGCGAGAATTTGTATTCGCCATCGTCCTCTTTTATATCAATTTGAAATAATTTTTTTATAAATTCAGGGGTTGCATTTATTTCAAGTTTGACTTCATCGCCAACCTTATAAATACGACGAGCCATTGAGCAAAGCTGTTGCTTTGATTCTGGATTTGCTGGACTTATGCGTCTCAACTTAGCAGCCTGAGTAGAAATGGCTGAAAGACTAGCAAACAGCGATCCCAACCCTAATGAATGTATAAAATTTCTTCTTTTCATAATATCAAAATGGTAAATGTTATGATATTTAATTGCAATATATTTTTAACAAAAACGGAACATACTTAAGTATGTTCCGTAAGATTTTTTTTTTGATTTATATTTAAATATTGTTTGGTCTTTCTCCGCTTTGCGCAGTAACTTTTATACCAATTCCACCGCGGACATTAAAGTTACCTTCTACTTGACACCAAATTGGATCAAGTGCATTTGTTAGGTCTTGCAAAATTACATTTGTTAGATGTTCGTGGAAACAACCTTCGTTTCTAAACGACCACAAATATAACTTCAACGATTTACTTTCTACTATTTTTTCGCGAGGTACGTACGATATTTTTATCGTTGCGAAATCTGGTTGTCCAGTCATTGGACAAAGGCAAGTAAACTCATCTGTAAACAACTCTACTAAATATGGATTTTTTGTTTTACTTGGGAATACTTCGAGCTTTTTTGACGGCTTGTTTTTTTTGCCAGCGCCGAGCATTGTGAGTTTTTTTAAATCTTTTTTTTCAGTCTTTTTCATAATTAAAAATCTAACATTACTTTGCCCATACGAGAATTTTCTGAAGCTCTCTTTAAGGCATCATTTACATTTTCTAGTTTGAATGTAGAATCTACTGGAGCTTGCAATGTTCCATTTTTTATCATTGCAAAGATTTTATCAAAGATTGCATTAATTTCTTGTTTTGAATGAGTACGCTGATATTTGTCCCACCAGAAGCCCCGCAAGCGTAAATCGTTAAAAATTAAGAATCGTGTAGGAAAACGTACGGCATCAGAAACCATTGCTCCTATTGTTGCAATAGTTGCTGAGTTTCCCATAGCTTTTATCATATTTGATACGCTTTCGCCTCCAATCTGATTTAATCCCAATAGTAACTTTCCGCCAGTTAGTTCCTTTATTTTTTTTGCATCAAAATCTTTTTCATCAACAACTATGTTTGCTCCGATTTTTTCTAGTTCTGTTTTTTTTGCATCGGCATTGCGTAGCATATTTACAGTCTTTATTCCGCGTGAAGCACAAATTTGAATCATAAAATATCCCAAAGCACTTCCTGCACCATTTTGAATAATCCAATCGCCCGCATTAAGTTTTTCAAATTCTTCTAAAACACACAATGCAGTTGGTGGATTTATGAAAGCCATAGATTCTGTATTTATGTCAATATCAGAAGGTACAATCATAACATCTGTCGAATTCAATACTTGGTATTGTTGCCAAGTACCCAGTTCAGCCGAAAGACGTACGCGTTCACCTACTTTAACATTCGAACCAGAGGTAACTTCAACAACTTCTCCAACGCCTTCGCGACCTGCTAGTGCGGGCAATTCTTTAAGTGTTCCATACGAACCACCAATCATCCCCAAATCTGATGGATTTATTGCTGCTCGCAAAAACTTGACTAAAATTTGTCCTTCTTTGAGAACTGGAATTTCTATCTCTTCTGCTTGAACTACCTCAGTAGGTTTTCCATAATTTCTATAAACGGCGGCTATACTTTTCATATCTTATTTATTTTGTCTGCGTTTTTGTAATGCTCTTTCAAACGATTTTTCTAGGCTTTGAATAGTTTCTGGCTGATGTTGTTCTATTTCTTTCAACGATTTTTCATCTAGCTTTTTGCCTTCTTTTTTAGCTTGTTCTATTGCTTGAGCTTTTGCTTTTTCTATTTCTTGTCGACGTTCTTCGTTTTTCTTTTGCTGTTCTAATAGTTCTTGCTCTTGTTCTGCTTCTGTTACTTTTGCACTATTAAAGATTTTCAGAATTGGAGTTTCTGGATTAGGATGCTTTTCTGGTGGGAAAAATTCTAAAGCCCAAGTTATTTGGTTTTTCAACATTGCTGTTGTTATGTTGTTATCAGATGTTTCTATTGGAGAAAATCCTCTCCATCCCAAATGAGAATCGTTTTTCAGGAAAGCTTGTATTTCAAGCGTTGCATAGAATTTTGTTTTGATTGTATCATTATGAAGGTGTTGTTGCATAGGAACTGGAACTGGCGCATCAGTGAATCCCGCACTATCTTTTACCGATACACTCCATACCGGAACAAACACAATTTGTGCATTTTCTTTTTTAGCTACGTTTATGAATCCTTTTTTTGTAAGGTTGCTTATAATTTCTGATATTATTACGTTATTGACTCTATCTTCGTTATTAAATTTTTCGAAGATTTGTTCACCATTTTGCGATTTTTCAACATAGAAGGTTTTCAGTCCTGCGAAACTGACATCTTCACGTACAATTTGAGGAGTATGACATCCTGTTAATGTTATTATCGATAACGTTATAAATATAAGAATAATTTTTTTCATAATAGTAAATGCATATATTAACGGCTTTTTGTTTTCAACACTTTAATATTGAAAAAACGTATCATTATAAATTATATTATTAGTTATGTTAAAAATTCCCAATTCAGATTATGTATGGAACTCTATTAAAGCTGAGGCTATTGATGTATCGGCAAAAGAGCCAGTTATGGCAGAACTTCTCAACGAAATATTTTTATCGAGAGAAAATTTGTTCGATTCTGTATGTTACAGAATTTCTGCAAAACTTGAAGCTCGCACACGTCGAGATATGGGGATTATCAATACTTTTTCAGAAGCCTTTTCTCTTGATTCTTCAATTCGAGAAAAGGTATTGAAAGACATTGTTGCAATTCGTGAACGAGATCCAGCTTGTCAGTCTTATATGGCTCCGGTCTTATATTTTAAGGGCTTTCATGCTATAACAACTCATAGAGTAGCGCATTGGCTATGGAATAATGGAAATATTCACACCGCTTACTATTTACAGAGTTTAATGAGTGAGGTTTTTGCGGTTGACATTCATCCTGCTGCGAAATTTGGTGGCGGAATTTTACTTGATCATGCAACGTCTTTTGTTGCTGGCGAAACTAGTGTAGTTGAAGACAATGTATCTATTCTTCACGAAGTTACTCTTGGTGGCACAGGCAATGAAATTGGTGACAGACATCCTAAAGTAAAATCAGGAGTTCTTATTGGTGCAGGTGCAAAACTCATTGGAAATATCACCATTGGTAATTGTGCAAAGATTGGTGCAGGCAGTGTTGTTTTAAATGACGTTCCAGCACATACTACCGTTGCTGGAGTGCCGGCAAAGCCTATTGCATCTGCGTATCAAGAGGATCCTGCTACATGTATGGACCAAAACTTTTAGGAAGTGGGCGAGGGCTTTTTCTGGTAGTGGTGGAGATTGCTAATGCAATACTCTCTTAAAAAACCAGTAAGAGCTTTTCAAAAGAAAAGCTCTTATGGTAAAATTATAAATAGATTATTCTGTTTTAATTTTTAAGACATTAGGTTTAAGATTCATTCCACTTGCAAGTACCGTAATATTACCAGCTTTTCCCGATGGTTCTATAACAGCAACAAGTTTTCCACTAAATGTTTTCATATATGATGAAGCAAATGAAGTTTGATCTGTTGGATCACCATTACAAAGAGCTTTTAGTTTTCCTTCGCCTTCAACTTTAAACATTACAAATTGGTTTGCAGTAGGGCAGAATACATCATTCTTATCCGTAATAGATAATTCAACAAAAATGAGATTATCTTTATTAGCACTATTTGATTGTCCATCTTCTAATTGTAATTTTATTTTTGCAGGTTTGTCTGAAGTTTTTGTAATTTTTTCTTCAGCAACATTGCCATTTTTATCGAAGGCTACAATCTTTAGTTCGCCAGCTTGATAAGGAACGTTGTCCCAAACAAGTCGATAACGTTTCATTACGTTCTTAGATGTTTTATCGAATTTTCGTTTACCCATGCTTTTGCCATTTACAAATAGTTCTGCTTCGGGATAGTTCGTGTAGCACATCACAGGAAGAGTTTTTCCAGTGTGAGATTCTTGCCAATTCCAGTGAGGGAATAAATGTAATACTTTTACTGCTTTATTCCATCGTGCTTGATATTGATAAAATCTGTCTTTTTTGAGTCCAGCTAGATCTATAATTCCAAAGTACGAGCTCCTTGCAGGGGTTCCGGGGTTATACGGAGTTGGTTCACCGAGATAATCAAAACCAGTCCATACAAACTCTCCAAAGTAGTTGCGATTTCTATCTAGTACTTCAAATTCTTCATCAGGAATTTGAGCCCAAGATGGTGCTTCTGTATCGTAACTCGATGTTTGATAATCTTCGTGGAATGGTTTCTTTGTTATAATTACAGGGAAGTGATACACTCCACGCGAACTCACAGTAGATGCTGTTTCACCTCCGTGTATGAGTATATTTGGATACATTTGTGAAATTTTATCGTAGTTGCGTACATTGTAATTTATTCCAGCTATATCAACTTCTTTAGCAAACTCGCCTTTGTTTTTTAAGAAGACGGTTGTTGCGTTGTTCATTCCCGTGGTGGTTGGGCGTGTTGTATCGTATTGCTTTACAACGTTATTGAGCATTCGAGCAACTTTTGCTCCGTCAGGGGCTTGTTGTTCTCTTACTTCGTTGCCGATACTCCACATAAAAATACATGGATGATTTCTATCTCTTTTTTTAAAGTCGCGTAAATCTATTTCTGCCCATTTATCAAAGAAGCGAGCGTATCCGTTACGATTTTTTCCCATACGCCATTCATCAAAAGCTTCTGCTTGAACTAGGAATCCCATTTTGTCGCACAAGTCTAATAACTCAGGAGCTGGAGGATTATGCGATGTTCTTATGGCATTACAACCCATTTCTTTCAATATGCGAAGTTGACGAGTTAATGCCGAAACATTTACAGCTGCACCTATTGGACCTAAGTCGTGGTGCATGCATACGCCTTGAATTTCTCTACGTTTTCCATTTAATTTGAATCCATCCTTCACCGAGAACTCAATAGAGCGAATACCAAAGTTTGTTTCAACTTTATCTAAGAGTTTTTCGTTTTTGTCTAGCAGAGATGTACGCAGTGTGTATAGATTAGGATTTTCTATATCCCACAATTCAGGATTTTTTACATCTAACTTTGTCGATGTTCTATCTGAATTTATTATTTTTTTGGCAACAACTTTATTTTGTTTTAGAATTTCATACTTTATATTCAGTGGTTGCGTTGCATCTATTTCAGTTTTTACTTCAACAGTTGCCGAGTCTTTTGATATATTTGGAGTTGTTATGTAAATTCCGTTATAAGTTATATGTTGAGCTTCTTTTATCACAAGGCGAACATTTCTATAAAGTCCAGCTCCTGGGTACCAACGCGATGATAAGTCTTCATTATTGAGCGATACCGCGATTGTGTTGTTTGAATTAAATTTTACAAATTTTGTAATTTCAAAACAAAACGATGAATACCCATACGGGCGTTCACCAACATATTTACCATTTACATATACTTTTGCTTGGCTCATGGCGCCATCAAATTCAACGAAGATTCTTTTTGATGTATCATTTGGAATTTTCACATGAGTTCTATACCAAGCTTTCCCGAAACATGGCAATGCTCCTGTTCTACCTGTGCGTAGCTTTGCTGTTGTTTCTCCATCTGCTTCAACTTTTACGTATTGTAAGTCGATATTCATATCGAATGGTTTGTCGATAGCCCAGTCATGAGGAACTCTAACGTCTTGCCACGAGGAATCGTTGAAGTCTGTTTTTTCCGCTCCACTTGGATTTGCAAATATGAATTTCCAATCTCGCAAATTTTGAATTTGAGTTTCTGCAAAAGATGAGAGTGCTGATATTAAACAAATGGTTGTTAATAATTTTTTCATATAAAATCCTTTCTAAAAACTAAATAATTTTTTGTATTGTTGTAATTTTAATTTTGCCTTATCAATTTCATTTTTTAGAACATTAATTTCGCTATCAGATAACATTACAAATTTGTCTGAACTTGGGTTATCGAACATATCCGATACTAAGATTTTTACGGGGCACACATTGCGAGCTTTAGACAAATATCTTGCAATGTTTGTACAATTTTTCTGTTCTGCATATATTTCGAATATCAATTTGTCTATTTTTCGCTGATTTTTATTTTGAGTTTTTGCTTGATCTAATATACTAATAGCCTCTGCATAATATCCATTATCTTTCAATAATTGAGCAAATTTAAACATTTCGTTATCTTGAAGTTTATTACGAAATTCTTTAATTTGTTTATACGTGGCGTTTTTTGCTTTGAGGGCAATAGCCATTTGTAATTTTTCGATAGTTGATTCTTTGCTTGAATTTTTATTTAAAGATTTTATTTCGTGCAGTAGCTTTTCAGCTAAAGCAACATCATTTAATTTTAGGAAAGATTCGCATAATATTATTTGAATCTCAATTTTTCTATTTTTGTTGATGTCTTGTATTGCATTTAGGCAAAGTTGTAAAACATCTTTGTCTTTTAGGATAGTTGCATTTCTTATTGTGTGAATTATTACCTGTTCAATTTTATTTTCTAAAGCATTTTTTATAAATTGAATATTTTTGTTTTTAATTGCTATATAAATATCCGAGGCAATCGAACTTGTCGAAGTAAGATTTGCCATATTTTCGCAGTTCTTAACTTCATTTAAATTTCCAAAATCATTATGAATTTTTTTTGTAAATCTGTAAATCTGAGATGGATTTGCCGTTTTATTTAACAGGATTTTAGAATATTTAAGAGCTTCTATTTCGTTGCCAGCTTCAATCAAATCTATAAGCTTTATTTGTGCAAAAACTTCGCCTGAAGTTATATTGTTATCTGATAATATTTTTTTTGCAGATTTTACATTGTCGTCACGTATCATTATAAGGGCTACACTTTTTGCAATAAACTCAGAAACGCGTTTAGGAGTAGTAATTACATTTAATGCGTGTAAGAAGAACCTCTTACTAGCCTCTAAATTGTTATTTTTCACAGCGAAGATTTTTGTAAGCGTTTCGATTGCTTCTTTTTCGTTTATATAATTTTCTATTGTAGCCTTTTTTAATAAAGCGATAGATTTGTATTCAAATTCTTCGATAGTAGCAAAAAGTATACAAGCTGTTTGTATGTATTCTTTTTTATTTTTATCAAAGGCAAGAGGTAATTTATGTTCAAGTATTCTTGCTGCATATTCTCTTTTATTCAACGTTGCATGAATAATTGCAAGTTGCATTCTAGCATCAAGATTATTTGGCGAACGAGATACTCCCGATGTTAACATTAAAAAAGCTTGGTTAAATTCTTTTTGTTTAAATAATTTATTGGCTTCTTTTATGTTATACTCTCCCATTTTTTCACGAAAGCCCGATATATTTATAGGGGCAGAAATAGCATCTATAAGTGTTATTTCCTGAAAATTTTTTACGTGCTTAAAGTAGGTGAATATAGCAGTAACAACAATAATCCATCCACAAAATATCAGAATAGATAACAATAAAAAGATTCTAAAGAAGTTGAATTTTAAAATCCAAGCATCGCTAGTATCATCGTACGATCTAATAATCGTACCTAATAGAATTTTCTTCTCTAAAGTTCCTACGTTAGTTTTTATTTTTTTAGTATTCATTATCCCGCTATACTTTGACTTAGTCCTAATATACTAAGAACTATACCCATAGCGAATATAAATACAAGCACAAAAGCAGTAATTAATGCAATTCCGCCAAGTATGGCGGTTGAAAATTTTATTTTATACTCTAACGACTCCGCTCTAACTTTAGCAATTTCGGCGAATCCTTGCACTAAACTTCCTGTTTTTTCACCAACAGAAATAATATCAATATCTTCGTATTCCAAAAGTTTAAATTTTTGCATTGAAAGCGATATTGCGGCACCATCGTTTACTGCAGTTCTAAAAGATTTAAATCTTGCTCTTATTGCTTCATTTTTTACAGATTTTTCAGCCATTAAAAATACGTCAGTAGAATTTACTCCCGATGCGAACAACGCTGAACACAATGATGAGAATCTTGCTACTTCAGCATTAAATATGATGTCGGAAATTACAGGTATTTTTAAGAACCAACCATCACTTTTTAATTTTCCTTCTTTTGTTCTTCGGAAGTATTTTAGAAATACGAATACAATTATAATAGTTACAAATAAAATAGGCGCAGATGTTGTGAGAGCTTTACCTATAAATTCCATCATCATAATAGGAAAATTCTCTTCAGCTCCCATATTCGACATCATTGTTTTTATTTGAGGTAACATAAAAAACAAGAATAACAAGACTACTCCAGTTGCCATTAAACAGAGGAACACTGGATACGCCAAAGCCGAAAATATGGTTTTACGTAAATTTTGACGGTCTTCTATATATTTAATAATATTCTTAAAAACGAATGGCAGATTTGCCGTTGCTTCACCAGCTTCTACTAAATGACAAATACATTTATCAAACGTATCTGGGAAACGTTCCATAGAAGTAGCAAGTAATTTACCTTCGCTAATATCCTTGTATAGAACCTTGCACAGCGATTTAATTTTTAAATTTAGGCTTCTTGCACTTAGCGATTTTAACGCATCGCTAACTGGCATTGCTCCGCTTTCGCAAAGTTGTAATAATTTTTTAAATAGAGCCAGTGCAATTTTTTCTCCACCACCGCGTTCTGATTTTATGCTTTTTTCTTGGCTTGAAGATATTGTGCCGACTTTTAGTGAAATTATTTTTAACCCCATTTGTGCAAGCATTTTCTTTGCCTCATTTTTATCAGAAGCATCGATATTCCCAATTTGCAGGGCGTTATTTTTATCAAAAGCCTTGTATGCGAAAATCATTTTTTATCTTCCTGAAGATTTGCGTAGAGCATTATTTCGTCTAGTGTTGTAGTTCCATTTTTAACTAGTTCCCAACCGCATTCTTGCATAGTACGCATACCATATTTTTGAGCTACCGCTCTTATTTCATGGGCTGTTTGACGTTCCACAATCATAGAGTGGATTTCTTCATTCATAGTCAAAATTTCAAAAATACCAACACGACCGTAATATCCAATACGTCTACATTTATCGCAGCCGTGTGCATTTTTTATTAGATGAGCATTTGCAAGTTCTGTTTTGTTTATACCTAGGGCATCTAAGCAACTTTTAACTTGATCTAACGATATATTGGCTTTTTTTGCACACGAGCAAAGTTTGCGTACTAAACGTTGAGCCAAAATCATTTCTACTGATGAAGCTATTAAGAAAGGTTCAATATCCATATCTATCAGACGCGTCAATGCTCCCGCTGCATCATTTGTATGAAGAGTGCTAAGTACCAAGTGACCAGTTAAAGAAGCTCTTATAGCAATATCGGCTGTTTCTCGGTCTCTGATTTCTCCCACCATAATTATGTCTGGGTCTTGACGCAATACGGAACGCAGTACAGATGAGAACGTCAATCCAATTTCAGGTTGAACCTGAGTTTGATTTACACCTTCAACTTCATATTCAACAGGATCTTCTACTGTTATAATACGAATTTCTGGAGATTGTATCTTTCGTATGAAAGCCGTTAGCGATGTTGACTTTCCTGAACCTGTCGGACCCGTTACCAATATAATTCCGTGTGGACGAGCTAATGGGGCTGCTATTTTTTTAGCGTCTTCAGGAAGAAGTCCCAAATCTTCAATAGTTAACATTTGCGATTTTTGATTTAACAATCGCAACGATACGCTTTCTCCATAAAGTGTCGGAAGAGATGATACACGAATATCTATTTCTTCGCCATGTTTGTTTGTAAATGCAATACGTCCATCTTGAGGACGGCGTTTTTCCGAAATGTTCAAACGCGACATAATTTTAATACGCGATATAATTGCATCTTTAAACCTCACTAAATTTTCTGGAAGTTTTACGGGTATTAAATTCCCGTCTATGCGATAGAGTATAGCTAAAGTTTCCTTAGCAGGTTCTATATGAATATCTGTCGCTCTATCGGCTAAGGCTCTAGATATAATTTCATTTACAAATTTTATTATTGTAGCATTTTCATCCTCTTCTATTTCATCCTCATTTATATCAGAGAAATCGTCAATCATTCCGTCTTGAAGAGTATCTGCACCAACTCCGAAATTTTCAGCAAGGCACGCATGTAGTTTGTTTGTAGGTACTATACACCACTGTGGAAAATTTTAGCTTCAGCTATAATCCACTTTGTAGTTTCGTCGTTTGGAATCCACGATGTAGCAATTTTGCCGTTACTTGTTGGGATACATGCAAAAGTATTTATTATACGCAAAGGCAAAATTTCCGTAGCTTTTTCATTAAGCGAAAATTCTTGAGTGTATTCTATCGATGCACATTTTGCCAAGCGTTGAGCAATTTCATTCTCCGATAAATCAGAATGTTCCATAATGAATTCTGCTTTGCGAGAATCTTGCAAGGTATCAAGTAATTCAAAATCACTTTTATCTAAAACATTAGCAAAAGCTTTTTCGACAATATCTTTTATTTGTTCTTTTGAAAATATCATCGTCTAGCCCTTGTTGTTTTTACATTAGCTTTTGTTTTAGAATTTTTCGATTTTGCAGAAGTTCCAACTACAGGTTTGCCTGTAAGTTCATCACGTTCTTTAAGTACTAAAGTGTATGAACCAATTGGAGACGTTAAACTAACTGAGTTTGTTTCTTCATCAAAAAAATCAACTGCATATGGTATTGCTTCTGAATATGGTTCGCCTAATCTAAGCGTATACGATTTTTCTTGTGCAGAGTCGCGAATGCTAAAATGCCACTTATTATTTACACAATAGATTGAACGCAATTCAAGTCCTTGTGGTGAGGCAACATTATCTATTTGTTGTACATTTGCAGTGTTTGTCGATACTCCAAACGGATTTTTTTCGTAGAGCCTTTGTAGATTTTTTTGTTGCGGAGTAAGTGGTTGTTGATTTTGTGTATTATTTTGTTGTTGCGTATTTTCAGATATTGAAGACGCTCCTTCTTGTGCATACAAAGGCAACACGAGAAGTAACATAGTTGTTATTTTAACTAAAATTTTCATTGCGTGCTATTGTTGCGATTTTTCTTCTACTTTTTCTTCGCTTTCTGATTTTTCTTTTTCTTCAGAATTTTCATTATTCTTATCTTTTTTTATCGGATACAATGTTCTGAAAAATGAGCTTTGAATATGAGAATCTTTTTGAAGTGGGTCGTTTTTCTTGTCATGGAATATTCCAGTTTCAAGATAACGATTTACGTCTTTTTTTGCTTGTGAATCAGGAACATTGTCCAGCTTCATAAAGTTGTTCAAGGCTTCACTCTTAACTAGAGTTGGACGTATAAATATAACTAATTCAGTGCGTTCAAGATTATCTCTGTCGGGTTTGAACCAATTACCTATCAATGGAATATCTCCCAATAGCCAAACTTTACCTTCAGTATCGTTTGACACCGATTGTTGAAGTCCACCAAGTACGACAATTTCATTTGTCATTGCACTGATGTAACTTTCGGCTTCTCGTTTACCAATTATGGGTTGTTTGTTGCCATCAATTTCAGTTGAATCAACTACCGATTCTACTGTTTGTCTAATTTCCATTTGTACAACACCATTATCTCCAATTCGTGGAGTTACTTCAAGTTCTATTCCAATATCTTCCCAACTTACTTCGCTTTTTGTTGTAGGATATGCAGTACCGTCGTACGATGTGGAACCTTGTAATAATGGTTGACGTTTTGAAACGTTTATAACAGCTTTTTTGTTGTGCGTTGTTGTTATAGATGGTGCTGATAAAATTCTAACTTGATTGTTTTGTTCTGCCACATTGAAGATTGCATTAAAGCCATTTTCATTTATTCCCAACGAAAATGCAGAGGTAGAGTCGGCATCTGAAAGCGACCATGTATTTGTAGTTCCAGACCAACCTTTTGTTGAACCTTCAGCAGCTTTTTTTGCAAAGCTTAATCCAAACGTTGAAAGTCCAGAAACTTGTTTGTCTGATAGCGTAACTTCTGTTATGATAACATCAATTTTTACTTGAGCTAATACAACGTCAACTTGTTCTACAATATTTTCAACCTGTTTTATATCTGTTTGAGTTCCGTATGCTACAATTGAGTTACTGCGCTCGTCTGGTACAATAGTTATATAATCGCTAAATTGCAATGATGCTCCAGTTTGATCTGCCTTTATGTTAGTGGGTAATGCTGAGTTGCGGTTGCGAGCGTTTGCAATTCTATTGGTTTGATTTTGTCGATTTGCTGCTGCGTTTTTTGTAGCCTTTGCATTTTTTGTTGCAGTTTGTTGACCTCTTATAATTTCGTTCAATACCGATGCTATATCTTTTGCCTCGCCGTGTTTTATATAAAATACTTTGCTTGAAGTAATTGGTTCTGTATCTATATCTAGTTTGCGTATGATTTCAGTAATTTTGGCTAAATTGCCTTTTTGAGTAACCACAATAATCTGATTAGTACGTTCATCTGCGTCTATTATAGTTTTATCAAAATATTTTTTTAGTAGTTCTGAACTAATAGTTGTTAGTCGAGTTTTCATATCGATGGCAGTCATATGCTTAAGTTCAAAGAACCCAATTTCTTCTTTTACAGCTGCTGGCACATCGAGTTTTTCAATCAACATCTCGATTCGTTTTTGATTAGAGAGTGTATCTGTTAGTAAGAACGCATTGCTACGTGGGAAATATACTATTGTTGCAATATCGTTTGGAGTTAAAAATGGTTTGAGAGCTTCTTTAAGGTCAGTAGTTTCAAGATATTTTAACTCATATAATTTTGTGTAGAAGTATTGATTATCCTTTAAATCAGATGCTTTACCTCTGATAAATGTTGGGGCTTGAGTGTTAACGCCCTTAGACGGAGTTGCTCTAAAGAATTTATCGTTGAGAGGCGTAATTGCAATTCCGTTGAGAGAAAGCAATGATTTTATAGAAATGATAGCTTCTTCGCGAGTGAGTTTTTTAGTGGTCTGAAAATATATTTTTACATTTGGCAGGTCGGGCGATTGCAACGACGTTTGTCCAGTGAGAGCTTCTAAAAGTTGGAGAACTTGAATAGGGCTTTCATCTACCATGAAGAATGGACCTTGTAAATCATCGTTTACATTTTTTTCTCCCCACAATGTAAAAGTTGTAGATAAAAATAAAGCGATAATAACCGATATTGTAGATATATATCTTTTCATAAGAATTTAATATGCATATTATATTTATAAAGTAAACGCCAATTACAAAAAAAAGTTTCATTTTTTTTGCAATAAAATGTATTTTTACTTTACTCTAACAATTAATGTTTCTCGAGTAAGGAGAGTTAATTTGATAGAAATAAAAAAAAATATTTTTTTTTGTTGCATTTTTTAAATGAAATGCTAACGTCGACTATTATGAAACTTCGTAAATTAGCTATTTTATTTTCAGCAGTCGCAGCATCTCTATTGATGAGCGCATGTTCATCGTTGAATGATGAAGAGGTTGTAGCTGGTAATGGTTTTAACTTCTTTGGTGTTGTTTCGCATGAGCCTGGT
>JAGAOA010000121.1 GCA_017623955.1 Opitutales bacterium | reverse complement strand
TTGTCATAGATGAAAAGTTTACAATACATCCATATTTCTGTTTTTTAAAGATTTCACCAAAAACCATTATCGGCAAAAGAGTGCCTTGCAAATTGAGTTTTAAGACATCTGACCACTGCGAAACATCTAGGTCGAAAAAAGTCTTTTCTGGTGGAATTGTAGCTCCCGACATATTCCCACCCGCACCATTTATGAGCGCATCAAGTTTCCCATATTTTTTTAGGATGTCATCACAAGCTTTTTCAAGAGCAGGTCTATCGAGAACATCGGCAACGCAACCTAGACAGTCGCAACTCTCAAGCCCTTGCATAGCGACATCGAGCTTTGCTTGTGTTCTTCCCATAAAGACGACTTTTGCACCTTCTCTTGCAAGGTATCGTGCTAATTCTCCTGCCAAAACTCCAGTAGAACCTGTAATAGCTACAACTTTGCCTTTGATATCAAATAAGTTATTCATCTTTATTATACTAGTTTTTCTTTTTTAATAACAATGCCGATATTATTACGATTGCAAAAAATACACCAAATGCTATTGGACCTGCGATTCCAATCTTTTGATATAATACCCACAAGCTTGCACACGAACTAGCTCCAACAGAGCATATCATTAGAGTATTCCAAAGTAATCGAATCTTTCCTCTTGGAGCTTCTTCGCCCAATATTTTCTTACTATTCATTATTAACAAGAATGCACCATACGCAATCGGCAACAATACTGCAGCCATCACTCCTGCATAAATAACTAACCACATTCTTGCCCCCTTGAAGAATATAGAAGCTGTCGCAGAAATGATAATTAGCGATGACCCGAAAATTTGCCATTTAGGCTTTCCACTTTTGTTAAAAATTTCACTGAAGCTTACTCCGCAGATTAACATATTCATAAGCACTGCATTCATAGCCATACCCAATACTCCGAATCCAAAAATATAGCGTGCTACGTCGTCTCCGACAAGGGGTACAAGTGTTTCTGAAAGATTACTTGCATCGCGTTTAACAAGCATTGCTGCCATCTCTTTTTCTGGTTTTGAAAGAGCGTTGCGTGCTACATCTTTCAGTGATGGTGTCAATTTTGTGAATGCTTCTTTACCTATCTTATTCTCGATACGAGCGTCTAATAATTGAATGTAACCTGAAATTAGATTTTGTGCAGGTTCTACTTTTACATTGTTAATGACTGCCGGAACAAGTTTTCCGTCTTTTATAGTTGATATTGCCAAGCCTTCTGCTGGAATTGCATGGAATTGCGAGGATGCCGCTATTACGATACACGAAGTAGCCAACAAAAATGGAATAAACAAGCCTGTTGCTAGATCGAAGATTGCCAAGCCTCTAAAGTCTTTATTCCAACCTTTTTTAATCATAGAATATGGCCATAGGAAAGTCATATTAATACCAACTGCCATTGCTGCTGCCGATATAACAACATCTATCTGTTGCGATACAATCATATCTGACCAAAACTTTGCTCCTGCAACATCAAGTTTGGAAATATATTCCATAAAATCGGCACTCGGTTGTGTGAATACTGAGAAGTTTGGTACAAAACCCTGTGCGACTCTAGCCCAGTCAATCTTTCCGCTGACAGTCAAGCTAATAACAACTCCGAAGAAACATACAACAATTGCCGCAACCGATAATTTAATAAATATTTCGAAAAATTTTACTCCTTTGCCTCCTAGTGCGTAAATAACAGTCATAAGCATTGCTATGCCAAACAGGCTAGCTGTAATTATAATCTCTGTTGTTTGTGTAGGAGCAGAACCAATGTTAGCTATATTTTGTGTTATTGCAGCGACTCCTAATGCAAATTGGGGCCATGCAAAAACAAAACATGCGAGCATTGAACCAATTGCCCAAGCATATCCAAGTATTGGGGTTATACTTTTATTAATGGCAATCATTGGTTTTTCTTTTATTGATAGTGTTACATACGAGAGCGCTGCCAACATTACGATACCTAAAATCATGGCAAATGGTTGAAGCCACATAAACCCCAAACCACCGAGCACTCCCAAATATAATGCAGATGCAAGAGAACCTCCACCTAGGGTTGTTGCACTTTGAAGCCACCCAGGTCCTGAAAGTTTTACAAATGCACCTAGTTGTGCTAATTTACCTTTTGATTTTGCATCTATAAGTAATTGACGTTGTGCTTGAAGTTTATTACTGTTTCCCATGGTTGTTTTCTGCTATTTGTTGTGATTTTAGTGCAAGTTCCGCGGCTTTGAATGCATGTTCTTGCGTCATTGCATTTTCTGTATTATTTAAAATATCTAAGATGAATTTTCCGAAGAAAGGAAATTTCATTTCTCGACAATCTATGCGTTGTGTTCCGTTTGCATCGGTAAGGAACAAAATCTGACTCGGATTTTCTGTATCTGAATAGTCAATATATTTGCGAATTTCTATATAACCTTTTGTTCCTAAGATAAATGTTCTACCATCGCCCCATACTGGAAGTCCATCTGGTGTAAACCAATCGACTCTACAATAACACGAAGCTCCTGTATTTGTCGTAAGACTGGCTTCGCCGAAGTCTTGAAGTTCTGGAAAATCAGGATTTGCACAGTTATCTACGCGAGCAAAATTTATTGTAGCATCGTTAGAGTCGGAAAATTCAAGGAATTGTTCAAACTGATGTGAACCGATATCGGTTAGTATTCCTCCATAACGTTCACGTTTGAAAAACCAATCTGGACGAGCATTTTTCGACAGACGATGTGGTGCCATTATCAATACTTGCAGTACTTTTCCTATCGCTCCTGATTTTATGAGTTCGTTTGCTCTTTCCGCAGCTTGATTATGTATGCGTTCAGCAAAGTAGGGCATATACTTCTTGCCAGTTTTCTTTACAAGTTCTTGGGCTTCTTCAAGCTGTTCCAATGTTGTAAAAGGAGGTTTATCTACAAAGTAATGCTTGCCAGCCAATAAAACTTTTTTGCCCAATGCAAAGCGATCAGCTGGAATTGATGCTCCAGCAACACAGACAATTTCTGGATCTTGTAATATTTCTTCTAGAGTTGATGCTACTGGAATATCGGGAAATCGTTTTTGAAATTCTGCAATTTGATTTGCATTGCTATCCCATACATATTTA
>JAGAOA010000120.1 GCA_017623955.1 Opitutales bacterium | reverse complement strand
TAAATGGGTTATTGCAATGGGAGCTTGCGCATGTTCGGGTGGTATGTTCAGAACTTACTCAACATTGCAAGGCGTAGATAAAATAATACCTGTTGATGTTTACGTAAGTGGTTGCCCTACTCGTCCAGAAGCATTGCTAGATGCTCTTGTTTCTCTTCAAAATAAGATTAGAGACACAAAGGGGTCTGCTAAGGGATTGTTTACAGCAAAGTGAGGTATAGTTATGCAAACAAAACTTATTTCTGAATTTCCTGAGATGTTGAGTGCGAGAAAATCGGTAGATGGTATTATTGCGTTCAACTGTAAAAAGAATGTGTTAGTTCGCGTGGCAGAAAGATTGCGCGATGAATATGAATTTCAGGTTTTGACAGATTTAGCATCGATTGATATGGGTGTAGATGAAGGCGATTCTCGTTTTGGAGTAGTCTATCATTTTTATTCGCATACAAAAAAGATGTATGTGCGTGTAGTCGCTATGTGCGAAGATGCTAATAATCCAGTTATGCCATCTCTTTGTGGCGTATATAAGGGAGCTGATTGGTTAGAGCGAGAAGCTTTCGATTTGATGGGTATTGTTTTTGAAGGGCATCCATCGTTGCGTAGAATTTTGATGTGGGAAGGTTATCCGTACCATCCATTGCGTAAGGATTTCCCTCTCGCAGGTAAGGAAGCTCCGTTGCCTCCTACTTTTGAAGGTAATGAAGATGCTACTAAAGTTATTTCTGCCCCCGAGGAAGGAGGTCCATTCCACTCTCCAAGTACAGGAGTGCGTTTTGCCTCAGAAAAAGAACCTCGCAGCGTTGAGGGCGGTATGGAAACAATCGACAACATTTAAATTTAGCCGATTATGGAATACAAAGAATTTACATATCCAGAACCAGCAGGTCTTCAAGATGAACGCATTGGCGAAAAAATGATTGTCAATGTAGGACCTTCTCATCCAGCTACACACGGCGTGTTGCGTTTGAAGTTAGAATTAGATGGCGATTTAATAGTTCGTGCAGATCCTATTGTAGGACAACTCCATAGAGGTCAGGAAAAAATTGCCGAAAATATGACTTACAATCAGTTTATTCCCTTTACTGATAGATTAGACTATTTGGCTCCCTTGTGCAATAACATTGCATTTGCACAATGTGTAGAAAAGTTGGCTAGTATAGAAGTTACAGATCGTTGTAAGGCTATTCGCATAATTTGTTGCGAACTTTCAAGAATTGCAAGTCATTTGGTAGGTCTTGCAGCTTACGCAATGGACGCAGGTTCGTGGACCGGTTTTATGTATTGCTTTACTCAACGTGAGAAGATATTAACTCTCTTTGAAGAACTCACAGGTGCGAGAATGACATCTTCGTATGCACGTATTGGCGGATTGGCTAGAGATATTCCAGATGGTTGGTTGGGTAGAATTAACTCTTTTGCAAATCAGTTCTTACCAAAACTCGACGAAATAGATAATTTGATAACTCGCAATAGAATATTTGTAGATAGAGCAGTTGGAATTGGTGTAGTCTCAAAAGAAATGGCTATGCAATGGGGATTGACAGGTGCAAATCTTCGTGCAAGTGGTGTTGCTAGCGATATCCGAAAAGATGTTCCTTATTTAGGATATGAAGATTATGACTTCGATGTTGTAATTGGAGTTAATGGAGATTCGTACGATAGGTGGATGGTTCGCATAGAAGAAATGCGTCAGAGTATCCGAATTGTACGTCAGGCAATAGAGAAAATGCCTGAAGGTGAGGTAAATATTTCTAATCCTAAAGTAATTCTTCCAAAAAAAGATGGCGTTCAACGCAATATGGAAGATTTAATAAACAACTTTTTAGTGGTAACTCAAGGTCCAGATATCCCAAGTGGCGAGGCTTATTTTGAAGCCGATAATCCCAAGGGGGCTTTGGGTTTTTATGTTATGTCTAAAGGCGGTGGAGTTCCGTATCGTGTGAAGATACGCGCACCTTCGTTTGTAAGTTTAAGTGCTATGCAGGAGATTTTACCAGGGCATCACTTTAGCGACATTGCCGTAATTTTAGGTTCGTTTGACTTCGTTTTAGGAGAATGCGATAGATAGTAGAAGGTAAATTATGAATATTACTTCTGAAATAGAAAATAAATGCAAAGAAATTATAGCACAGTATCCGAAAAAGAAATCTGCTGCTATGATTATTATGCACTACATTCAAGAACAATTTGGCTATTTTGACGATGAAGCAATCAAATTTGTTGCTCAACAACTAGATGTAGAGCCTATCGATGTATATGGAATGCTCACGTTTTATCCAATGTACTCAGAGCAACCTCGAGGAAGAGTTCATATAAAAGTTTGTAGAACGCTCTCTTGTGCTTTGGCTGGATCGGTAGAGTTTGGAAAAGAATTGGCAGACAAACTAAACTGCAAAATGGGCGAAACAACTAGTGATGGTGTTTATACAATAGAATTTGTTGAGTGTTTAGGTAATTGCTCTAAAGCTGCTAATGTTCAAGTAAATGATAAACTCTTTGAAGGTGTTCATCGCGAAGATGTCGAAAAATTTATAGAAAAGATAAATGCTTTAGACGCAGACGGTTCGTTGGCGCCCAAGTCTGCATTCGATAAACCTCAAGGTACAGACGATTTTCAATCTCCAGCATACAAAGGTTAGATAATGGCTAGCGAAAATAGAATAATTTATAAGCATATCGATGTAGAAGGTTGGAATGCATCTTTGGAGAAATATTTGTCGGACGGTGGATACGAAACACTCTCGGAAACCGTAAAACGCGATAGAACTGAACTTTGTGCTGAAATGGAAAAGTCAAAGCTCAAAGGTCGTGGAGGGGCTGGTTTTCCAACTGGTATGAAATGGAAATTCCTTGATAGAAAAAGTGGTAAGCCAATCTATCTGATTTGCAATGCCGATGAATCTGAACCGGGTACTTGCAAAGACCGTTTGATTATTTATCAAGATCCACATACATTGATTGAGGGTATTATGTGTGCAGCTTATGCTGTGAATGCAGCGCAGGCTTTCATATACATTCGAGGTGAGTATATCAATGGGTATAGAATTTTGCTCAATGCAATAGAAGAAGCTAAAGCAAAAGGATTTGTCGGCAAAAACATATGCGGGTCGGATTATTGTTGCGATATTACTGTATGTAGAGGCGCAGGTTGTTATGTCTGCGGAGAAGAAACTGGTCTGATTTCCTCTTTGGCTGGTAATAGAGCTTATCCACGTATAAAACCTCCTTATTTCCCAGCTGTTATGGGCTTGTACGATTGCCCAACTGTCGTAAATAACGTGGAAACTCTTTGTTGGGTTCCAAAAGTATTTAAGTTAGGTGGAGATGCAGTTGCTAAAATAGGTTGTCCGTTAGACCCAGGTACTCATATTTGGGGAGTAAGTGGTCAAGTTCAGAAACCGGGAAGATATGAAATCGAAACCGGCTCATGTACTTTAGGTGAACTTTTGTACGATTTATGTGGAGGGCCTCTGGCTGGTAGACGATTTAAGGCTATCATTCCAGGTGGTTCGTCAATGAAAATCTTAAAATGGGACGAAAAATTCACTATAAAAAATTCCGATGGAAGTTCTTTTGAGCGTCGAGTTGAAGATATTCCACTTGATGCTATTTCGTTCCAACAATGCGGTACTGCTATTGGTTCATGTGGTATTATCGTTATGGATAATACAGTCGATATGCCAGAAGCTTTAGCAAATTTGAGTGCATTTTATGCTCATGAAAGTTGCGGTCAATGTACTCCTTGTAGAGAAGGCACTATGTGGATGTCGCGTTTGACAAAACACATAGCTAGCGGAAAAGGTAGAATCGAAGATGTCGATTTGTTAAAAAGTGTTGCCGATAATATTTGTGGCAGAACTATTTGTGCTTTGGGCGAAGGTGCTGCTTGGCCTGTTCAAAGTAATGTGGCAAAGTTTAAAGATGAATATTTGCAAAAAATTTCTGCTCAAATTGCTCAAGGCGGAGAGGCTCGCATAGACAATAACGCATATAGATTAATTTAACATGGAAATGCAAACGGTAAAGATAAACATCAATGGCATTGACTATGAGGTCGCCGCAGGTCAGAATATATTAGAGGCTTGCAAAAGTGTAGGTGTGGAAATTCCATTCTTCTGCTATCATCCTAGTTTAAAAGTTGCAGGTTCGTGCAGAATGTGCCTAATCCAGATGGGTACTCCTGCTAGAGATAGAGCAACGGGAGAACCAATCTTAGATGAAAATGGTATTCAAAAAATTGCATGGATGCCCAAGCCTGTAATCGCCTGTGGAACTAATGTTTCAGAAGGAATGCATATCATTACAAATAATGAAATGGTTGCAGATTGTCGCAGAGGCGTGTTGGAATTTCTGTTACTGAATCATCCTCTAGATTGTCCAATTTGCGATAAAGCTGGAGAATGTAAACTTCAAGAATATACGCATGCATACGGACAAGAACAATCTAGATATGTAGAAGATAAAAACGTTAAACGCAAAAAACGACCATTAGGCTCTAAAATTATGGTAGATGCTGAACGTTGTATTCAGTGTTCGCGTTGTATCCGTTTTTGCAAGGAATATATTGGTCGTGGAATAATGGGCTTTACTAAGCGTGGTTCTAAGGTAGAGATTGGTTTTTACGATGATGCAGATAATGAAAGCAATTATTTGTTGAATATCGTAGATGGATGTCCTGTCGGTGCTCTTACAGAAAAAGAATTCCGCTTCAAAATGAGAACTTGGTTCTTGAAGACAACTGAAAGTATTTGTAGCGAAAGTAGTGCTGGTATCAATACAAGAGTGTGGTCGCGTGAAGGTAAAATATATAGAGTTACGCCACGTCAAAATGCTCTAGTAAATGATATGTTTATGAGCGATTCTGGCAGATATACTTTCAAGAAGCATGAACAAAATAGATTACTTAATGCTAAAATAGATTCGTCGCCATGCGAAACCAAGTATGCTATATTGCGAGCTTGTGATGTCGCTAAAATGGGTAGCGTTGCAATAGTTGCTAATGGCTGGCAAAGTGTAGAAGAGATGTATCTGTTGGGAGAACTTTCAAAGGCTGGTAACGCAGAAGTGTTTATGGTAAGTCACTTAGCTGAAGACGATGGAAAGTTGGTTTCGGCTGATAGAACTTCAAATATGCGTGGTGCTTTTGTTACTGGGCTTATAAATGAATATCCTAAGTCTTCTCTTGATTCTTTAGTTGCGAAAGTTCGCGATGGAGAAATTAAAACCATAATTTGTTTCGGAGAAGACTTGTTGCAATTGGGTTTTGAATTGAAAGATTTAAAAACGGCAAATGTAGTTTTTTGTGGAGTTAATGAAAATGAAACATCTAAATTGGCGAAAATTTGTATTCCATTAATGAGCGAGTTTGAAAAAGATGGCATGTGGATAAATCGTCAATTTAGATTACAGCGTTTTACGAAGGCTGTAGATGCTCCAAATTCAGCGGTATCTGATGTTTGTTTAATTTCTGAAATGCTAAAAGAAGTAAGCAATGAAAATTTCTCAACGCCTTCAATTAAGCAAGTTCGTGAAATTATTTCTAAGAAGATAGAAATACTTGCTGGTTGCGATAACATCGGTTCTATGGGAATTGCTTTAGATTCGTCGGCTTTTGCACATATAGATTTCCCAGAAGAAGATGCAATCAACTTCAAGAAAAATCAACATGCCAAAAAAGGAGAGTAATATATGACAATTTTTAATACTTTTGTTTTGGCAGATTCAACTACATTCAATTGGAATGATATGTTAAGTGTAATTCTACCTGTAATTTTCTCATTGCTATGTATTATCGTGGTTATGACGTTTGCAGGCTTAAGTGTTGTAGCTGAACGAAAAATTAGTTCGTATATTCAGGGTAGATGG
>JAGAOA010000119.1 GCA_017623955.1 Opitutales bacterium | reverse complement strand
GGTGTTGGCGAAGCCACTCTCGAATACAAAGAACACGCAGTTATTTCGGCAATTCACGAACTCGACCGCGTTCTTATCGGAAAAGATCCTCACAACATTGAGGCAATTTGGCACGATTGTTATCGCGATGCTTATTGGCGTGGTGGTCCTGTTTTGATGAGTGCATTGGCAAGTCTTGAAATGGCATTGTGGGACATAAAGGGTAAGGCTTTGGGAGTTCCAGTATATCAACTTTTAGGAGGAAAAATTAGAGATTCAGTTCCTTGTTATGCTAATGCTTGGTTTGCTGGATCTAAAACTCCAGAAGACTTTGCTCGTTGTGCAAAAGAAGCAGTAAAAATGGGCTTTAGCGGTCTTAAGTGGGACCCATTTGGCAGTGCTTATATGAATATTGACCCCAAGGGCTTATCAACAGCTTTAGATTGTATTTCGGCTGTAAAGGATGCAGTAGGAGATCAAGTTCATTTAATTATCGAAGGTCATGGACGTTTTAATGTTCCTACCGCAGTTCGAATTGGAAATGCTTTGAGTGAGTTTGGTATTCTTTGGTTTGAAGAGCCTATACCACCTGATGATAAGAAAGGCATTGCTTGGGTTCGCAGTAAGATATCAACTCCAGTTTCGGGAGGAGAACGTCTTTACAGTCGATATGAATATGCTGATTTCTTACGTATGGAATGTGCTGATTTCTGGCAACCCGATGTTTCTCATGCAGGCGGTATAATGGAAATTAAAAAGATTGCGGCAATGGCGGAAGCGCATCATATTCCAGTTTGTCCACATAATCCAAGTGGACCAGTTGCAAATGCTGCAACACTTCAGTTAGCTGCGTGCGTGCAGAATTTCTACTTGTTAGAAACAATGGCAACAGATATACCATGGCGTTCGGAAATCAGTAATGAAAAGGTGCGTTTTGAAAATAGCAAAATGTTTATTCCAACATCGGCAGGTTTAGGAATTGATATCAACGAAGAAGCTATTGCACGTTATCCATATCAACCTCATGACCTTCGTCATTATGTAGGAACCCTCACAGATATTCGTCCGGAAGGTTCAACAGGATACTTCAAAAAATAAAAATGGATATGAAAAGATTTGAAAATAAAGTTGTAATTGTAACTGGAGCGAGTCGCAATACTGGTGTTGAAATTGCAGATTTATTTATACGCGAGGGTGCTAAAGTATGCACAAGTGGCTCGACAATATCTTCTACTGAAAACGGTGCAACTGAACTTCGTTCAAGAGGTTTAGATGGTTTTATATCTGTACCTTGCGATATTGGTAATGAAGATGAAGTTAAGGATTTGTATGCAAAAGTAATGCAAACTTATGGCCGTGTTGATATTCTTGTAAATAATGCGTGCGATCAAGGTATCGGCGGAACATTTGAAGAACTTACAAGCAATGATTTTTTGAAAGTTATCAAAACAAATCTATTGGGTTGTTTTCAGATGTGTCAGAACGCCGTAAAAATTATGCTTAAACAAGAAAGTAAAGGTGTAATTGTAAATTTAGGTTCAAACGTATCTATGCGTGCAATAAAAAATCGTACTGCATACGTTTCAAGCAAAGGTGGTATTGATGCTCTTACACGCTCAATGGCTGTTGACTTAGCTCCAAAGGGTATTCGCGTTAATGAAGTTGCACCAGGGTATATCTATACTCAACGTTGGGACGTTTTGTCTGAAGATATCAAAACAAGACGTCGTAATAATATTCCACTTCGCAAAGAGGCGTCTGGTAAAGATATTGCCGAAGCTGTTGCATTCTTAGCTTCAGATGCGTCAAAGAATATTTGTGGCGAACGCATTGTTGTGGATGGCGGTTGTTCGGCTCAACATATGCCAACAGACATCGATTTCTAAATATAGCATTTAATTCTTTTGCTAATGCGATATTACAAATATCGCATTTTTTTTTATTTGAATTTACATACAAAGTAAGTAGAGTGTTTGTATGAATAAATTTATATGTTTTTTGTTTTCTTTAATGTTTTGTATCGTCGCAAATGCAAGCCACGTTCGTGATGCAAATGCACCTTTTGTTATTCTTAGAATGATGAATTCTTCTAGCGAAGATTTCTCTTATATGAAAAACGTTACAGACGTTTTAAAGAATTATCCTAAAACATTCGATGAAGTTTGGCTTTGCACAAATGCTTACTATCCGTCTATAAAAACAACAGAAGACAGCGTTAAATACATTACTAAAATAAGCAAATTATGGAGTGATATCGGTATTAGACCTTCATATCAAATCGGTACAACTTTAGGACACGGCAACACAAACATCAACGAGTACGGATTTTCTCAAAACGCATATAGATTGACTGCCGATGGCAAACAAATGAATACCTTATGTGCAAACTCGCCAGAGGTTCGCAATTATTTCTATAAACTTTTATCTGTTCTAATTAATAATACTCCATTAGAAAGTATTTGGTTAGATGATGACTTCCGTGTAGGTATTAGTTTTGAAGATTTATGCTTTTGTAAACTTTGTTTAGATAAATTTAACGCATCAGAAAAATCGAATTATAATGCTAAGGATTTAGCAAAAGCGTTGTTTTCAGAAAATCACAATTACGCAGCGTTGCGAAAAGCATGGATAAAATCTCATGAACAGTCTCTTTTTGAATTGGCTGAAATCGTAGCAAAGGCTCGTGATGATGCTTCTAGAAAATGTGTTATAGGTATTCAATCTATAAATCCCCATAGATATAATTGTCATAATTATCCAGCTATGATAAGTGCGTTCGCAAAAAATAAGAAAGCTGGTATTCGCATTGGTAGCGGTTCTTATCATGAGTTTGACACAAATGCTCTCATCACAAAAATGTTAGGCGTAATGTATGAAACTGATAGATGTTTAAAAGGGAATGACATATATCAGATATGTTATGAGCTTGAGAATTATCCTCACATAGCAACTAAAAAAACGCCAAGAGCTATAATGTTAGAATGTACATTGATGTTGGCATCTGGTTGCGATAGTGTATCATTATATTGGGATAGTTTTCAGTTTATAGAACCATGGAGTTCATACGAAAAATTTGCAAAAGTTGTAAAAGAATATCGTCCATTTTTAGAAAAAGTCGGCAATTTTTATAAAGATACTTGCTTGTGGGGTATTGGTAGATATATTGGGGCAACTACCTATGTAGAACCTCTTTCTAAAGTAAATAAAAAATTTATAGCATCGTTTCCCAATGATAAAGAATTTGATATTATCTATTCTGCCATTCCTGTAATATCAACAAATTCTTACGCTGATGTAGTCTTTTTGTCAGAAGATATTATTTCAAAACTTTCCAATAAAGAAATAGAAGAAGTGTTGTCAAAAAATTGTCTTATAGAACCTTCAACATTGCTTCAACTCAATCGCAGAGGCTTTGATATTGGAGTTAAAGCCCAACGACTTGAAGCTGGACAAATTTTTGGTGGTGGATACATTGAAAAACTTAAATCAGCAGATTTTTCTATGCATCCAGGAACTCCTTTCTACAATTTGAAAATAGAAAATCAAAAATCTAAAATTATTTCAGAAGTCTATGAATTGCCGAATAAAAAAATGGGAGCATCGTTTGCGGTTGTAGATACCAAGTTTGGCGGTAAAGTTTTTGTAGTAGGAGGCAATGGAATATTAAGATATAATACGGCTTTCCGCAGAAGTGCATTCTTAGATGCACTTGATGCTCTTTCGCCAATGCCTGTTCGTTTGGAGACATCACATGCAATGCTGTTTATTCCTCGTGTAGATAAAAGCGGAGAATTTGCAAACGGAGTCATTTACAATTATTCTCAAGGCGATACACAAGAACTTGTATTGCGTGTTCGTTCTAACACATCAAAGAAATACAAGTTGATGTATCCGATGAAAAACGATGTTATCATCGAAAGTTCAAAAGCTCCAGATGGAGACGGTTACATTTTGAAATTACCAGCATTAGAGCCCGTTAGTGTTTGTGCAATTCAAGTGATAAAGTAAATGCAAAATATTGCATTAGTTTTAGAAGGCGGAGGTATGCGCGGTGTTTTTACCGCGGGTATTCTCGATTCATTTTTAAAACATGAAATATTCTTTAACTATGTTGTGGCAACTTCGGCTGGAACATCAAATGGTTTGTCTTATGCTTCGCGTCAAATGGGTAGGGCTCACTACTGTAACATAGAAACGCTACGCAAGTATAATTATATTGGGGTAAAATTTCTGTTATCGCAACGCTGTATAATGGATTACAAATACCTTTATGGATATTTGCCGTTAGTAGAAAAACCTTTCGACTTTCAATCTTATTTAAAATCGGGTCGTTTTGTTTTAACTACTACATCATGCCAAACGGGCGAAGCAGTGTATTTTGATACACCTCAAACGGAAGATTTGTTATTAGATGTTTGTAAAGCCTCGTGTAGTATGCCTTTGTTTTGTCCTTACCTTGGATTTTCATATCTCCGTAGGAGAAGAATGAGCCACTCTTTTCAACGATGCCAAGCTCTATTGAGAGGTCAATTATTTCGGTTGACTTGGAAATTCCCGAACCGTACAAAATAT
>JAGAOA010000014.1 GCA_017623955.1 Opitutales bacterium | reverse complement strand
TCACGTGGAGATGGCGTGCCAAATGATGTTCCATTTCCTAACGCTTTTTTTACAGCTTCGCGGATAACTGGATTATTATGCCCAAACAGTGCTGGCCCCCATGTACATACGAAGTCAACAAGTGTTTTACCATCGCAAGTTTTTATATAGGCTCCATCTACTGATGAAGTGAAAAATGGGGTTCCTCCTACATTGCCAAATGCTCTTACGGGAGAATTTACACCTCCTGAAATGTATTTTTTTGATTCATTGAAAAGTTCTTGAGATGTCATAATTACTGCATTCCTCTTTTTATTGCTACTGGAATTTTTCTATCGGTTGAATATGCTACTGATGTAACTTTTGGGCCGATTGGATATTGGGTGCGTTTATATTCTGCTCCGGCTACTTTACGCGCTACGTCTTCAACTACGGCTCTATCAAACCCCATTTTTACTATTTCTGAAACTGATTTATATTCATCGATATGTAAACGTAAGATAGCATCAAACAAATCGTATGGCGGTAGCGAATCTTCATCTTTTTGGTCTGGACGAAGTTCTGCCGAAGGTGGCTTATCTATTGTATTTTGTGGCACAATTTCACGACCAGCACGCTCATTAATATAATTTGCAAGCTTGTAGACGTCGGTTTTATACACATCGCAAATAGGAGCAAAGCCACCACAAGTGTCGCCATACAATGTACAATAGCCAACTGCGCATTCGCTCTTATTTCCAGTTGTTAAAACCAAGGCTCCAAATTTGTTAGAAATTGCCATCAGCAAAAGTCCTCTTGATCGCGATTGTATGTTTTCTTCGGCAACATCGCGTGGACGTCCTGCAAAGAGTGGTGCAAGTGTTGACTCGGCTGAAGCTACAATATCGGCAATGCTTATCATATGAAATTCTATTTCTAGATTTTTTGCCAATGCAATAGCATCATCTTTACTATGTTCGCTCGATATTTTAGATGGCATTGACACTCCTATTACTCTATCTTTACCCAAAGCTTCTACTGCAAGTGCGGCAACGACTGCTGAATCTAAACCACCACTCAAACCAAGCATAACTTTTTTTATACCTGTTTTTTCAATGAAATCTTTAAGCGATAAAACTAGGGCATCGTGTAAGTCGGCTACTCCATTGAAATCGGATTCATCTCCATTATGTGATGACTGCGAATTTGTATCGACTACACAAACATCCTCTTTAAATTTTGCCAAAGATTTACAAATTTCTTTTGAGGCATCTACATAACAACTAGCCCCAGCAAATATCAATTCATCGTTCCCACCGACAAGATTACACCACGCTACTGGAGCTTTTATGGCTTCAGATATTTTATCTAACATTCCTTCTTTATGTCTGATTGTATCGTTCTTATCAGAGAAGACACTCGCCGACATATTTATCAACAAATCAACGGGCTTACCATCTTTAGCTAGCTGAATGATATTATCTAACGGACGATTACAATTTTTATATCTTATAGATGTTTCAACAGACGGAAGAGTCCATATATCTTCGCAAATTGTAATAGCTAGACGTTTTTGATTGAAGTTGATTACACAAAATTCTTTGCCAGCTTCAAAAGTCCTCGTATCATTTAAAGCTCCATAATTTGGCAAAAGCATTTTATCGTAGACTACTTTGATTGTCCCTTTTTCTATCCAGTATGCTGAATTGTATATTAAACCGCTTTCTTCATCTATTCTAGGACAACCAATCAAAACTGGCAAAGATGCTTTCTGTATTACCATTGATAGGTATTCTTGAGCTTTTTCTACAAATTTCTTATATTTGCTCAAGTCTTTCATTGGAAGTCCCGACACTGTCAATTCGGGGAACACAACGAAATCTGCGCCATCTTTTGCAAGTACTTCAGTAGCTGATAGAATTTTATCAACGTTTGAAGCAAAATTTCCGACAGTTGTATTTATTTGTGCAAAACCAATCTTCATATTCTTTGAACAATTCAACTATAATACTAGAAAACATCAACCTTTTTTTTAGCTACAAGTACCACTGTGGCGAATTTAAAAACAAAAAGAGCATTCCAAATGGAATGCTCTTATCTCTATTTTTTGCAACACGTGTACCGGCGGTAATTTTTTTGTAACACGTGTACCGGCGGTAATTACTTCGTAATGTACCTTTGTCAGACTAAACAAAAAAATCGGCTTAG
>JAGAOA010000118.1 GCA_017623955.1 Opitutales bacterium | reverse complement strand
TTATAGAAAAAATAACTGAGGGATTTTGGTTAGTTGAAGAATACGTAAAGGGTAGAGAGTTTTCTATCGGAGTTATAGATGGGAAAGCAGCTGGACTAGTTGAAATTATACCAGACGGCGGAGTGTATGACTTCAAACGCAAGTATACTGCAGGTTCAACAAAATATGAATTCCCTGCAAAAGTGTCTTTTAAAACTCTAAAAAATATTGAGCAAGCAGCAGAAAAAGCATTCGAAATTTGCGGGTGTAGAGATTTTGCAAGAGTAGATTTTATTTTGAAAGACGATGAAACTTCTGATTTTATTATTCTCGAAATAAATACATTACCAGGAATGACTCCTACAAGTTTGCTACCAAAAAGTGCATCGTGTATCGGTTATGACTTCGATTCCCTTTGCAAAAAAATGGTAGAAAATGCGATTAAACGTCTAGAAGTATAATGGCTGTAAAACGAACAAAAAAAATCAACAACAACTGGCGTAATCTTATAAATGGACCAAATAAGAAACATAAGTCAGTGTCGTGGTTGGCACGTATCCGCATATTTTTGGGACAGTTAAAATATGTTGTTATAATAGCGTCGGTAGTGGCAATAGCATACGGATGTTATTATGTTTATTCAAACGCATTCTTTAATGATATAGTAGGAACTGAAAGCGAGTCAATCAAACATATTGAATTTAAAACAGATGGCTTGATAACAGCTCGTTGGATTGGCAATTACATAAAGTTAAAAAAGAATATTAAACTCGCAGATGTAAACATTTTTGCCATAAAAAATGCGTTAGAAAATCTAACACAAGTAAAAACTGCAAAGGTAGAACGAATATATCCTAATAAATTGAGAGTTACAATTTCTGAATATATGCCAATGGCAAAATTTATCACAGAAATTGATATGCGAACAGTACTGTATGCTATCTCTCCTGAAGGTGTCTTTTATGAACCAATTTGCATGAACGAAAAATTCATAGAAAAACTGCCTCTAATTACAGGATATCAGATAAACTTCAATGGGCGTTCGCCTCAAGACTTGAAATGCGCTCAAAAAATAGTTGATTTCCTAGCCTATACTCAAGCACATATGCCAATGAATAGATGGAAAAGTATAAACGTAAGAGAATTGGGAAGTGTAACAAATCTTATTGTTGCAACAACTGAAGATGATATAAAAATAATATTTGCCGCAAAAGATTATCCTAAACAATTTGAACGCATAGAATATATTATGCGTTATTACGCAAAGGAAAATAAACGACAAGAAATAAAACAAATAGACCTATCACTCAAAGAACGAGCCGATGTAAAACCGAAAGATTCAAAAAATGACCGAAAGTAAAACTGTAGCTGTACTTGAATGGGGAACATCCAAAATAAAGGTCCTCTTAGCCGAGCTTGTTGATAGCAAAAAATTAACCATAATATCAAAAAGTGATGTTGATACTTTTATGGCTATCAAAAAAGGCGACATCATAGATGTTGCAAAAACTTACAATAAAACTCATGATGCTATATCAAATGCAGAAAATCGCAATTCGGTAAAATTCAATAAAATATCATTAGCTATTAGTGGAACACATATTAAAGTATTTAAAAATTTGGGATCTGCTAATGTTTCTAGCCCTGATGGAATTGTAAAAAAAGATGACGTAGAAAGTGCTAAAAAAGCAGCTAAACGTAAAGAATTAGAAAACGACAGATGCTATATTCAACAAATCTGTTGTGGATATTATCTTGATGGAAAATATTGTACAGATCCTATAAACAAAGTAGGAAAAAAAATTGATGCAGAATATCTGATGATTCATGGCGATAGCGATAGAATCATGGAAATGGCAAATGTAATACGAAGTGTAGGACTAGAGTTTGACGACATAATTCTATCTGGTATAACATCTGCAATCGCAGTAACATCACTTCAACAAAAAATGGATGGAGTTCTCGTTGCTGACATAGGAGCTGGAACTACAGATTATGCTCTTATAAAGAACAATAAAGTCTTTTTAGCCGGAGTTATTCCTGTTGGAGGAAATCATGTTACAAACGACTTAGCTCTTGGACTTCGTCTTTCTCCGAAGATTGCTGAAAATGTAAAAATATCATCAGGCAAATTGAACATACAAGAAAATGACAAGTCTAAAATATGCTGGGCAATAGGAGATAAACAAATCGGTGATAAAAAAATCTTGGGAGAGTCCGTAAACAAAATAGTACGTGCTAGAATCATAGAACTATTAGAATTTCTAAGAGAAGATGTCAGCGAATATATGGTAGACGATACCATAAGTGAAATCGTTCTAACTGGAGGAGTTTCAAATACGCCAGATATTTGTAATTTAGCAAGCGAAATATTTTCGCGCCCGTGCTCGAAAGGTCGTTTTGCAGAAGACTTACCCAAACACTTACATATGCAAGGTTGGGCTACTCTCATTGGATTGCTAGAACACGTAAGAGTTCGCGAACAAAAGAAAACATCAAAACGAAGTGGTCTGTTGACTACAATTAAAGATATGCTTTTTTAGATATGAGTACTGAACAAAAAATTAGAGTAGTTGGCATAGGCTCTGCTGGTATCAGAATGCTAGAAGAAGTTGAAAATTTGGGGCTTTTAAATGTTGTAACAATTGGAATAGATACTGATATCGATACCCTTAGAAATTCAAATGTAGAAAAAAAATTACCTTTAAAATCAGATGATACTATACACGGAACGGGAGGAAACACTAAAGCTGCTAAAGCCGTTGCAGAAGTATATATACAGTATTTAGCAAAAGTTGTTCATAACGCAAAAAAAATTATAATATTAGCTGGGTTAGGTGGAGGAACAGCTAGTATGATTGCACCCATATTAACAAAAATTGCAGATAAATCTACTTCTATAATCTCCATAACAGCCATTCCAATGGAAGTAGAAGGCAAATCTAAAATCAATATAGCAAAAAAATCTTTTGAATTTTTAAAAGAAAAATCAAATCTAGCAATTGAATTATCAAACGATATAGTGCTAGCAAATTCTACTGAAGGTATCGAGAATGCTTACAAAAATGCAAATACAAAAGTAGCACAAATTGTAGAACTAATAGCTGCTGGTTTTTCATCAAGTGCCTTCTTGAAAATAGAGGAACAAATTTTGGTAAATTCATTCGCAAAAAAGCGTGTATATGCAGGTTGTGCAACTGCTCAATTACAGAATATTGAAGCCGCATTTTTAGAAATAAAAACTGCACCTACAATGGAATGTGATTTAAAATCGCAAAACATGCTTGTAGCTATAAAATGTCCTAAAAGTTACTCAATGGCTGACATTAAAAATATACTACAAACTGCTAGAAATTCATTTGATGTAAACGATAAAATATTTTACTCTGTTTGCTCTTCATCAGATACAAAAGATGTTAAAATTTTAGTAATTGCATCTAAGTATGAAGAACAAAAAAAACAAATTGTAATAGAAGAATCGCCTCAAATCTTAGATATTCAAGAATCGACAAGACCTGCAGAAATTTCAAATTCATCTATTATTGATGACGATATAGAACAAAATTATAATGAACCCGAAATTTCAACCCAAGAAAAAAATCTTGTTGTCGACAACGAACAAACTCCTAAAAATAATCTTGTTGAATTCAAACCAGATACAAAACCTAAAGATAAAGAAGTAAAAAAAGAACAAATGACTTTTGAGTTTGATGAACGAGGTCTATTTGAAAACACTCCAAGAAACGAACGTAAAGGCGTAGACATAGATATACCTACTTTTACGAGAAAACGTATAAAAATAACTTTGTTATAACGACAAAATCTAGAATAACAAAAAAACAGACCAACAATTAAAGTGGTCTGTTTTTTATTTAATTTTATATATTTAGAAATCTAAATCAGCATCAATCAACCTATCTTTATCTATACTATCTGCCGAATCTGTAAAGACTTTTCCATCTTTTGTATTCATCAAAAGATCAATTTCTTTAATAATATTTTCTCTATCAGATGCAAAAATAAATTTGTCACTACATATTTTAATTCTAGCATCTGCAACAAGTTCTCTTGGAGGACGACGCATCTTCAAAAGTTTTGAAACATTTTTATGGAGATTTGTAGAAATACCAATCTTCAATTCAGATTGAATTAAACGTGTCAATGCCAATTGATGCTTAGGATACAACGCAACTGCTCGCTCTAGTATTCTCAATGACACTGAAGTAGCATTTAGTCTATCAAACATTCTGGCTGTAGCAATCATCACTTTAGGCTGTATTGAGTTTCTCTTTACAATATCACTTATTAAGATTTCAGCCATATTAGAGTTTCCAACAGCATAATAAGCAACTGCTCGCAAACACAAAATAACATCTTCGTGTCTATCTTTCCACTTTGGTTTCGTTCGCATTATATCCTCAACAAACTCAACCGCCGACTTGTAATCGCCTTGGGTAATTGTTGTTTCAAGCAAAAGCAAACAATACGGAGCCACTGGAAAATCCTTACGAAATGCCAAGTCATAAATTCTGCGCATAAAAGTCAAATCTCCAATATCTGCAGCAAAATTTGCCAAATAAAGCATACTTTTATTATCGTCTTGATAATTATTGAAGAAGATTTCCATATCGCGCTTTACGCCTTCTATATCTCCACTATTTTTGAGCAATGTTAAATACTCCATACGTTGTTCCATAGAAAATGGATTTTCTAAAGAGCGCAACATTGAATAACGACGTGCAGTATCGTAATCTTTCATAGCTATATAATAGTTAACTAGAAGTGCGTATATAGCCTCTTTATTTTGAGGATATTCTATATTTTCAGCCAATATTTTTATGGCCTCATCACGATTTCCCAACTCCCACTGATTCTTAGATAAACGCAAAATACCGGGTAAAGTCTTTTCTAATTTATATTTACAAATAAGCTCTTTGGATTTTGAATAATTACCATGATAAGCATAGACCGTAGAAATTGCCATTGCCAGATACATTTTCACATCGTTATTTGTTAAGTCAGGCAACTTTAAAAGTTTTTCGCCAACGCTAATTATTCGAGCATCTTCAGTTTGGTCCATCAAAGTTTTTATATACAAACGAATGTAATGAACATCGTTTACAGCATAAATCAAGCTTCTTTCCAAAGTTTCAAGTGCTCTATCAGGACGTTTAAAAAGAACCAAATAAAACTCTGCTAGCATTTTCATACCTTCGAGGTTTTTAGGAGAACGACTACATCCTGTAACTAAACATACGTATGCTTCGCGTATTTTGCCCTCTTTAATATAATCCTTAGCTTGTCTTATGTTGTATTCACCTATTTTTTCAGAATGAGCTTTCCTATTGAAAGGAACTGTCATTGCGTCAATCATAGACATTTCATCATATTCTCTAAAATACTTGAAGAAACAAAATATGGCAATAGTCATTAACAAGTACATTAGTGCAAACAAAATGACTAACATAGCAACAACTCGGCTCCAAACAATTCGCAAAGACCAACTTCCTTTTTCATCACAAACGCGTTGAGCCATGCCAGCAAAAACTGGATATACAGACTTCCCATTCTTTTTTTCAATATTCTTACTCATAACTATTAGAAATATATTTATTTCCTCGATATAAATACGATAATATTCAAATTTCAAGTATAATATTTTATTAAAAATAAATTAGAAAAAAACTTGACAAACATATAATAAATGTAAAAAATGGCTCTAATTTGATAAATTTTTACCTCAGATATAAATTTTAATACAAACTGAAAGTTCAAATATTATGAAAAAAATATTAATAACATCATTGCTTACAGCTTTCGCTATGGCAGCTGAATCGGCACCACTCGTCACTGTTGGAGATCAAATGGATATCTTTTTCCGTGGCGCAGTTTTAGGTAACTATAACTCTAACATTACATACGCTTCTGGTAGTGACAATAAGATTGATGACTACTCTGGCACTTTGCGTTTAGGTGCTGAAGTTGATTATGGTCGCACCAGTAAGTTCAAGGCTAACATCAAATTCCATGAAGACATCACAAGATATGTAGATCATAAGAATTTTGATAGTGACTTGGCTCATATAATAGCTAATGCATCATACGTTGAAGCAAATTGGAAGGTTAACGCACACTTCTCATTTGACCAGATGTACCAAAATGACTCAGACTTGATGTGGGCAGGTCAAATAATTGATGAAGAATTGATCCGTTACAATATGTGGAAAGCTGGAGTAAAAGGTTCGTACGACTTCTCAGAAAAAATGTATGGTACACTCGGTTTTGATTGGAACAGAATTGAATACTGTGGTAAATGGGATGTTAGATATTCAAGCTATGATACATTCTCAGTTCCAGCTAGCGTACTCTACAGAGTAACACAGAAGGTTGCAGTTGGTATGTCGTACCAATATCGCAAGACTGATTATTTTGATGGTCCAATGACAGCAGACGATGAATTTGGTTCACAAAGAGATGATCATTTTATAGGTCTTACAGCTAACGGTGAAATTGCACCAAAGTTGACATTCGATGCATATCTCGGCGGACAATATCGCGATTATGACACTGCAGACAGATCTAATGACTGGACAATGTCGGGCAATATCACATTGGGATACGAAGTATCTGAAAAATGTGGCGTATATGTAAAGGCATTGAGAGACTTTGGTAATTCTGCTATGCGTTATTCATACATTAATACATCGTGTGAAGGTGGCGTAAATTACTACTTTAATCCAAAGATTGTAGGTACAGCATGCATGGGTTACAGAAATGCTGATTACGAACAAATCGATCGTGAAGACGATACAGTTTACACAAGAGTTGGAGTTTCGTATGTTCCAAATAAGTTTGTTACACTCAGCTTGAATTACAACTATCTTAACAATGATAGTGACACATGCGATGAAGCTAACTACAATCAACACTTAGTAACATTCAGCGCATCGTTGAGATACTAATTGCAAATTTAGAAAATATACAAAAAACCGAGCTAATTTTTAGCTCGGTTTTTTTGTGTTTAGAAAAAAAACAAATATTAAAACTCGAAACACGAACTAGATTTATAGAATGGAGAAACTATTTCAATCTTAGATAATACAGAACTATCTAAACCACTATTATTCAGCAAGTCTGCTATATGATCTAAATCGTTACATTCCCTTGAGATATGTGCCAAAAAAATTTTTTGAATATTTGTAGAAACTGAATTTTTTAATAAATCTATTGTATCAGCATTCGATAAATGTCCGTAAGAACCTCTTATTCTGGCTTTCAAATAATATGGACGATTTGAACGCTCTAACATCTTAGGACAATAATTACTTTCTAAAACTAGAACATCGGCTTGTGAAACAATATCGCGAACAGAATATGTTGTTTTACCCATATCAGTTGCATATACTAAACGTTTATCGTTGTGTTCAAAATAAAAACCGACAGGATCACTGGTATCGTGAGGAATAGAAAAAGACCGGACTTTTATACCATAAAAATCAAACTCAGTGCCTGTTTCAAACAAATGCCAATTTAAATTTTTTGTACAAGAGTCTTTGTATCTAATACATTCAGCAGTTGCACGATTTGCAAAAATCTTTGCGTTACAATTCTTAAAGCGACATAATGAATTATAGTGGTCTGAGTGTTCATGTGTAATAAAAACTGCATCAATATCATCAAGTTGAAGATTTTTTGATGCCAAAAATGAACGAATTTTTGTAATTGCAATCCCCGCATCGATTAATATTCTAACGCCATCGCACTCTAAAAAAGAACAATTGCCAGAGCTTGAACTTTCTATTATTTGAAAAATCATAGGTTTTATAAAAAGAAGAATGTATATTACTTCTGTTTTGAGTCTTTATTTTTAGTAGAG
>JAGAOA010000117.1 GCA_017623955.1 Opitutales bacterium | reverse complement strand
GGTTGTGGAGTTTTTGATGGTTCCGAAATTCACGAAGCAGTAATTACAATTTTGAATTTGCATAAAGTAGGTGCTGAAATATCTTTTTTTGCTCCCGATGTGCAACAAGCTGATGTAATCAATCATCTTGAAGGAGTTTCAGATAACAGTAATCGTAGCGTGTTGATAGAGTCGGCTAGAATTGCAAGAGGTAAAGTATCGTCGCTTTCAGATTTTAATGCAGATAATTTTGATGCCATCGTATTTCCTGGTGGTTTTGGTGCAGCCAAAAATCTATGTACATTTGCATTCAATGGTGTCGATTGTACAGTTAATGCCGATGTTCAAAAAGCAATAGACAATATGCTATCGCAAAAGAAACCTTTGGGATTTTTATGTATTGCTCCAGTAGTTGCAGCTAAAGCAATAGGTAAAGGTGTGCGAGTTACTATTGGAACAGATGAGGTAACCGCAGATGCTGTAAATTCAATGGGTGCAAAACACATAAATTGTTCTGCTGTTGATTTTGTTGAAGATGAAAACTTCAAAGTTTATTCAACGCCAGCATATATGTTGGCATCAAATACGTCTGAAATCGATATAGGCGTTGGGAAGATGATTACTGCAATGTTGAAATAATTTTGATTAAATTTTGTTGTATAAAGTCCGAATCTCGGACTTTTTTTATACTTAATTTATGATTTGTTAAAAAATGCTTTACACCTGTAAAAATTAACTCATAAAAATAGCGTAGTTTGCATATGACATCCAAAAAAACATCAAAATTACGTCCTACCGTATTTATAAGTCAAGATTATAAATATATATGCGATACGTGTAATCCTTTAAAAGATGCTATCAAACGCAAAACAATTGATTGGATTGGTGTAAAACGCGGTTTGTATCCTGGTATTATGTTTGATAGCAAAGAATTGCAAGGATTGCGTCTGTTAGCATATTGGGATGCAAAGAAAGCTCAAGATTGGCGTTTAGATTTTCATAGAAACGAAGGTCTTGAAATCGGGTTTGTTGAAAGTGGTTCAACTGAATTTTCAACAGATAAAATATCGCAGAAATATATTACCATAAAGCGAGAACAAGTGACAGTTACAAAACCATGGCAAGAACACGCAATCGGTTTTCCAGTGTTAAAGGCGTGTAAAATGTATTTTGCTATTATTGATTTTGGAGTTCGAAAACCAAATCAACAGTGGAAGTGGCCATCGTGGATTCTTCTTAGCAACAGAGATAAGAAAGATTTTGCAGCATATATGCAAAAATCTGATAAGGCTGTTTTTTTATCTACGCCTGAATTGCGTTCGGCGTTTTCTCGTATAGGAAAACTTTTAACAAGTAGAGAACATTTAGACGTATCCAAAATTGCATTGTTGTTAAATATAGTAGTATTTGAGTTGCTTGATATTTTTAGGAATGATTCCACCGATTATTCAAAGACTTCTCCGACAGAGAATGTTGTAAAATGTTTTCTAGAACAGCTTCCTAATTATTGTAATGAGCCGTGGACAGTAGATTTAATGGCGGAAGATTGTGGCTTAAAGCCTACTAGATTTTCGTATTATTGTAGAGCATTAACAAATCTTTCTCCGATAGAATTTTTAAACAATGTGCGTTTAAAACGTGCAAAAGAAATGATAGAAGATTCTGATTGTGAAAAAAACTTACTCGAGATAGCATTAGACTGTGGTTTTTCTTCAAATCAGTATTTTTCAACAATCTTTCATAAAAAATTTGGAAAGCCTCCAAGCTACTTTTTTTCAAAAAGCTGACAATTCCTTATAAATAGGCGTATCTATTTAATTAAATATACAATAGTTATAAAATCTTTCACTGTTTAATTGTGAAAGATTTTCTTTATAAAAGTTGGTAGAATAGTTTTAACCTAAACTGATAATTCTACCAAAGGTATTATATGTATATGCAAGAAAAACAATTTTCTCCAAATGTTAAAATAGGTTTTGTAAGTGCTTCAAGGAATTGCTTTCCGCGTGAGTTGTCGGAAAAACGTATGGCACGAATTGCTGAAAATATGAAATCGGCAAATGTAGATTTTATCGTTCCACCATCTCAATCATCGGTTATTGAAAGTAAGGATGATGCCATTGCTGCAGCCGATTTCTTTAAATCTAGTGCTTGTGATGCAGCTGTTTTGTATTTGGGAAATTTTTCTCCCGAAATTGAAGATGCTATTTTTGTAAAGAATTTTGATAAACCTATACTGCTAATAGCTGCAGCCGAAGAAGATGCAGAAAGCGTTGCTTCAGCTCGCGGTGATGCTCTTTGTGGTTTGATGAGTGCAAGCTTGGCGATATCTAAACGTGGTATGTTAGATCGTGTTATGATTCCAGCAAATCCGTTAGTAGATGCTAAACAAGCCGTTGTTGAAATTGAAAAATTTGTAAAAGTTTGTAAAGTTGTTAAAGGTATAAAAAATGCAACAATTGATTTGTTTGGACCTCGACCACGCGATTTTGAATCGTGCAATTATAATGTTGCATCTTTGGCATCTATCGGTGTTGAAGTTGAAGAGTTTGGTTTGTTCGACCTAGAAGAAACAATTGCAACTCTTCGAGCAAATAAAGCCGATTTGTCTTCCACAAAAGCCGCTATGCAAAAAATCGAAGGAGTTGAAGATGATACATTGGTAGAAAGACTTTCGCTTTATGAAAACGCTTTGTTGCAATGGAAAAAGGATAAAAAGCTTTCTGCTGCATCTACTCAGTGTTGGACACGTCAAGAAAGCTTTTCAAAACACGTCCCATGTTTTGTCAATGCACGTCTTACAGAAAATGGTTTCCCCGTTGCATGCGAAAATGATGCTTACTCTCTTTGTGCAGAACTTATGTGTCAGTACGCATCAGATGCTCCTGTTACAATGCTCGATATCAACCACACAATTCCAGCTGATATGCTCAAGGGGATTGACGGTGTAAAAGTTGAAGATGTTATGGGCTTGTTTCATTGTGGAAATGTTCCAGCAAAGTATTTGAAAAGTCCGAAGGTTTGTCATCAGTTGATTATGTCTCGTTTAATGGAGCCAAATCAAAAGCCAGATATAACAAGAGGAACTCTTGAAGGCGAAATTAAGCCAAATAAAATTACAATCTTGCAAATTCATGGTTCTGGAGATGGTTTGCGTGCTTATATTTGCGAAGGTGAATTTTTAGATGTCGATGCTTGTACATTCGGATCTGTCGGTGTTGCACATGTACCTGGGTTTATGCGTTTTTACCGTAACTGTTTGTTAGGACGTTTTCATCATCATGCCGCAGTAGCATTTACACATTGTGCATCTGAGTTGTATGAAGCGTTAAAGCTTTTGGGTGTAAAAGAAATCTATACTCCATCTGATGCTCTCTATGCAAATGAGAATCCGTTTGAAAGAAAGTAAAATAAAATGGATAGAAGAAAATTTTTAAAAAATGTATCTTTGGGTGCATTGGCATTTCAAGTGTTGCCATCTCGTGTACTCGGACGTGGAGGTATCTCTCCAAGTAATAAGATAAATGTCGCCATGATTGGTAATGGTAATATTTCGTACTGGCATAGAGTATTCTTTTCTTCATCGCAGTACACTCAGATGTTAGCAGTGTGTGATGTAGATCGCACAAGATTGATGAAGGCAAAAGAACATGCCCAAAAAGTAATAAAGTCAAGATCTGATGGCGTTTCTAACAATGTTGATACTTATGCTAGATATCAAGATGTTATAGCTCGTGACGATATAGATGCTGTATGTATTTGTACTCCAGACCATTGGCATGTTGCTATTGCAATGAAGGCTATCGGAATGGGTAAAGCTGTTTATGTAGAGAAACCAATGAGCTTGACTGTTGAAGAAGGTAGATTACTTTCAGACTTGGTAAAAGCCAAAGGTGGTATTTTGCAAGTGGGAACTCAGCAACGTAGCGAATGGGCGTTTCGTAGAGCCGCCGAACTAGTTCTAAATGGTTATATTGGTAACGTAAAACAGATTGATACGCAGATTGG
>JAGAOA010000116.1 GCA_017623955.1 Opitutales bacterium | reverse complement strand
GTCTGTTTCCATATTTCTGCTATCTATGCTAAAGCCTCTAATATCGGGCTTTTTCGCGTTATCTAAATTAAACCATGTTCCGCCCGTCCAGAGCTGGATGTCGTCTGCTTTAAAGAATGGCATAGTTGTTTTATATTATTTGTTTTAGTGATAAAAGTTCTTCAGCAACACGTTTGTCGTCAAAAGGGATGATAGTGTCGCCCAACTCCTGAAATGTCTCATGTCCTTTTCCTGCTATGAGAATACAATCACCTTCTGTTGCGGCATCTATTGCTAAATTTATTGCGCGACGTCTATCTTGTATAAAGCATATTTTATTTTCATTTATTACGCCTTTTTTCATATCGTCAAAAATCTGTTCGATATCTTCGCCTCGAGGGTTATCCGATGTTGCCCATGCAATATCAGCAAAATCTTGAACAGCTTTAACCATCAATGGACGTTTAGTTCTATCGCGTTTTCCACCGCACCCAAATACTACTAATAGACGCCCTTTGACGATATTTTTCAACATAGACAATCCATTGCGAAGAGCATCGTCAGTATGAGCATAATCAATAAAGATATCGAATTTAGCATTGCCCGATACTTTCTGCATTCTACCTGGAACACCATTGAATTCTGCGAGCGATTTTACAATATCGTTAACATCATATCCCATTGAGTAGACAATAGCTATTGCAGCAAGTGCATTTAAGACATTATAGTGTCCGGGCATATTTATTGATGCTTCTATCTCTTGTTCCGGAAGTTCGAGTGTAAAAGTTGATTTCTTCGACATCATAACTATATTTTTAGCTCTGATTGTCGCATCTTTACTTTCAATACCAAATGTTATCGGCTTTGTTTCAGGAGCTAACATTGTTGTAATTTTTCTTCCGTATGGATCATCTATATTGATAATCGCATTTTTAGGAGCATTGCCTAATTCTCCAGTAAACAACGATGCTTTTGTACGGAAGTATGCATCTATTGTCTTGTGATAGTCTAAGTGATCTTGTGTTAGATTTAAGAAGCACGCACAATCTAGAGAAATAGCTTCTATGCGTTTTTGAGCTATGGCTTGCGAGCTAATTTCCATAGCTACTGTTTTGCATTCAGCAAATCGCATTTGACTTAACATTGCATGTAGTTCAAGAGCTTCTGGCGTAGTGCGACTTGCTGGAAGACATCTTCCGCCTAAGTCGTAATGAATAGTGCCAATAAGTCCGCACTTGCTTTTTAAGTCATTGAGAATTTTTTGAACAATCCACGATACACTAGTTTTACCATTTGTGCCAGTAATACCTATTGTTTTTAGACTCTCTTCTGAATTTCCATAAAAGCTTTTGCCAGCTTTAGCCATAGCAGTAGCCATATTTTCAACTTGAATCCAAGCTGCAGGAAATAATTTTGGTGCGGGGCGTTCCGATACAATTACACACGCACCTCTATGGGCAGCTTCTTCTACATATTTATTGCCATCTGTGTTATATCCTGATACTGCAAAGAACGCAGTCGCAGGGGCTACTCTCCGACTATCAGCAATCAACATTTTAATTTCTGCAGATTTATCTCCGGTAATTTTTATAGCATTTACCGCTTTTGCCAAATTTTCAACAGTGTACGAGCTTGCACCTAAATCAGATTGAGCAAATGATAGCGTTGCAAATCTATGTTTTGCACCACATAAACAAATTAAACTATGTAAATTATTAAAGGTTTTCATTTGATGTTGCTTTCCAAGCTACCGATTTTTCAAATTTTTCGTCAGATTGTATTCCCAAGTAATTTGCGGCTTGTTCTCCAATTTCTTTGAATGCTGGAGCTGCTACTAATCCTCCATAGCCAACGCCTTTTAATTTTGGGGTATCAACTATTACAGTTATTACCAATCTTGGTCTGTTAGCGGGGAAGAATCCAGTGAAAGATGCAATATGATGTCTATTACTATATTCTCCTTTACGCTTAGTTTTTCCATTTGGTAGTTGAACAGTTTTGTATATTATTTTTTGGGTTGTTCCAGTTTTACCAGCTACTTTGAATCCTTTTATAGCCGCACGACGTGCAGTTCCTGTCTTAGTTGGAACCTCCGCGAGCATTTCGCTCATTAGCGTTGCTACTTTAGGAGTAATAACGCGACGTATTGCTCGCGGAGAATAATTGATTGATCGCCCATTGTTATCGTACATACGCTTTACTAATTGAGGTTGCATGTAGATACCTTGATTTGCAATTACACTCATGGCGCAATGAGTTTGTAGAGGCGTTGCAGCTACTGCATGCCCGATAGGCATACGAGTTATAGTCAGACCGTCCCATTTTTCTAGGGGATTTACTGTTCCTGAAATTTCTCCTGAGAGTGATATTCCACTCTTTTGTCCATATCCAAATGCGTGTGCGTAATTTATTAATTTTTTACCGCCTAAAATTCCGCCGATTAGAGCCGACCCACGATTAGAGCTTTTTTTGATAATATCGCGAACTGAGCCTCTTTTAATTGGGTGGTCATCTTTTGGTAATCGTAAATTTTTCCATTTGTAATTCATTGAAGTAACAGAGCAATCGAACTCATCATCTGGACCAACCAAAGATTCATTTAATGCTCCAGAGATTGGGATAATTTTGAACGTTGAACCAGGTTCATATTGTCCACTTATAGCAAAATTTACAAATTCCTTATCGGTATATTTGCTAAAATTGTTTGGATCAAAATTGGGGTAACTTGCCATAGCTAATATATAACCTGTCGATGGATCGCTGACAATTATTGCAGCTTTTTCAGGATTGAATGTCGCAGCAATTTTGCTCATTTGACGTTGTACAATTTCCTGAATAACTAAATCGATAGAAAGTTCTACATTCCAGCCATCTACCGCTTCAATCATTCTTTTTCTAAATTGAGTTTGTTCCGAGCGTCTTCCGTCACGTTCAGTTTCAATTCTGCCATCTTGTCCTTTTAAATAGTAGTCAAATTGACGTTCTATTCCCATTACTGGAGTAAATTCTTTATTTACAAATCCCACAATATGCGATAACAAAGACCCCGATGGGTATCTACGCACATATTTTCTAGTCCCATATACCGCTTTTACATTGCAGTTGCGTATTTTTTGGAAAGTTTCTTCATCATCAATAACTGCTAATTTATGCCAACTACCTTCAGCAATGCACTTAGCATAAAGTTCATTATATGGAATTTTCAAAAGTTCTGCAATTTTTTCAAGTTTATCAACAGTTGCGTCACTAGGTTTGAATTTGCTCATTTCCGCAACCGACATTTTTTGAATTTGCTTTAACGACAAGCCATTGTCTTTGCCCAACTGATATTTAAATGTTTTTGGGTCAACGCCTATTGTTATATCAGGACTAGAAGTTGCCAGTAGATTGTTTTTTGAATCTGTAATATTTCCGCGTCGAGATTGTAATATCTCAACTCTATTGCGTATTTTTTCTGTTTCTTCAATACTTTTAGTACTACGTATAGCGTGTAGATAGTAGAGTCTACAAGTAATGGCACAAAACAGTAATGCAACAGTAATGCAGATAGTAGCAATTCTGCCTCTACTGTACATCAGTAATGATTGTTTTTTGTTTTTGCGTGCCATTTAGAGTTGAAATATTATTTAGTTTTCTTTTCTGGAGGTATAAATGATATTGTGTTGTCGGCTCTTTTGTGAGAATACACAACCTTTCCGCCTTCAAAGTGTTCGTAAGCCCATACTATTTTTTCGGCGGGGTCTGGCATTGCAAGTTTTGATGTTGCACGTTTCATCAAACGCATAGGGTTTTCTTGTTCTGCAATTTTTACCGATAACTCATCGTTTATACGCCTGAGGTTATTTATCTGAGCTTCACATGTAGCAATTTCTTTTGATATTTGACGCTTTTGATGACTAGCATTAGACAATCCAAATGCTCCACATGAGAACACCAATATAGGTAATATTGCCACAATCCAAATAGATACTGATTTGTTTTTTTCCCTTGTCATAGTTAGTCTTTTTTTATTCCTCGAAGTTTTGCACTTCTACTGCGTGGATTTACATTTATTTCTTCTTGGGATGCTACTATTGGTTTTGATGTTAGTAGACTCCCTAGTTTTATTCTGTCTTGTAGAAATGATTTATCAGCACGACTTTCTGGACGTCCTGCCATCTTTTTGAAAAATTGTTTAACAATTCTATCTTCCAGCGAATGGAAACTTATAGCGGCAATAATTCCGCCTTGTTTTAGAGCGTTAAAAGCCTTTGGAAGTGCGGTTTCAATCTCTCCAAGTTCGTTGTTTATCTTTATGCGAAGAGCTTGAAATGTTTTTGTTGCAGGATGTATATGACCTCTTACATTGCTAGCAGCTTCTTTTACAATTTCAGCCAAATCAGTAGTTGTTGAAATTTTGCCAGTATTGCGAGCCGTAATGATTGCACGTGATATTTTTTTGTATAGATTTTCCTCGCCATAATCGCGAAGCACACAACCTAGTTCATACTCATCAACACTATTTATAAACTCCAAAGCACTAAACCCTTCGGTGTTGTTCATACGCATATCTAGTTCGGCTTCTTTGTTTATAGAAAAGCCTCGAGCCCCATCATCAAGTTGAAAAGACGATACTCCGAAATCAAATAGAATTCCGTCAAAGTTAGTAACTCCTATTTTATCTAGTTCAGAGAAGTTTGTTGCTACAAATTCAAAACGTTAGCCAAAACGTTCTTTTATTTTTTTTGCACGTTCTTTTGCTTGTGGGTCTCTATCTAGTGATATTACTTTGCAATTTGCTGAAGATAATATAGCACTTGTATGACCCCCGCCACCAAATGTGCAATCTAAATAAATCCCTTTATCTTTAGGGGATAGCATCTGTACAGTTTCATTTAGCAAAACGGGAATATGCCCGCAGCTGACATCAAAATTGAAACTGTCATTAGAGTTGCTCATCTAAAATTTCGAGCCGTCTCAGACGCCTTGTTGATGCGACTGGTCTGGCTATTAAAGTATTTTTATGTTGGTAAATTTTCATAAGAAATTGATTACATACCCAATTCTTCCAATAGTGTCTCTTCATCGATTTCGTTTCCGTCATCGTTTTCTAGCCACTTTTGTCTGCGTTCAGGATTCCACAAGTCAAAGGTGTCTCCCATACCTACCATGAGAATATCTTTTTTTATACCTGCGTGCTTGAGGATAGCTTCACTAAGCATTATGCGTCCTTGTTTATCACAGCTGAGAGTACAACTATTTTCCAAGAAACGTGCTAAAGCCTTGCGTTTTGCAGAGTTAGCAATGCTTATTTTGGATATGTTTTCGAGTAGTTTTGCCGTTCTTTTTGGCGGCAATACGGTTATTGCTCCGTATTTTGTGGCGATTGCAAAATAGGAATTTTCTGCGTCATCTCCTAAAAATCTCCATTTTGATGGCAATGTGACACGACGTTTATCGTCAAGCTGTTTTGTAAACTGCTCGCCACACGCTTGTTGTATCAATTCTAAGGGGTTGACCATTTTTTTCTAACCTATTGTATTTATCGTCCCATTTTTCACCATTTTTAACCAAAATCACCCACTGTCAAGAAATTTTTTCCACTTTAATGCTGTTTTTTTTATTTTTTTTAAGAAAAAGATATAAAAAAAGACGGTTTGCCAAAATTAACGCAAACCGTCTTCTTTTTTTTGTAATATATGAACTTTATTAATTTTATTTAAAATACTTGTTTATAAAATAAACATGAGTGCAACTCCACGCATGGAAAGCACTATTTTGAGGATGGAAGCGATATGGCGATATGAAATCATCGTTAGGATCGTATGCTTCCCAGAATGTATCGGCACCTTTTTTTACCATTCCACCCCAGTACGATACTACATATTCTTTCGCTTCTGTATTCATTCCGCATTTAAACATAGCCTCAACTATGTAATGATTTGCGTATGGGGTACCAACTCTAACTATTCTGTCGTTAGGCGATAACACATACTTCATTGCCTTTTTTGCATCATTGCCCGAAATAACTTCTGCTATAACTGCCCATTCTTGCGATAACTGTGATATTTGTTTGTTTTTACCACTTACAAAAATACCTTTTTCTTTGTCAAAGAAGTTATTTAGAAGATTTGTTTTAATTTTTTCTTTGATAGTTTTATAGTGTGCAATTTCATTTTCTCTTCCTAGTTTTTTTGCTAATTCGCCAGTCTGATTTATTGCAAAAATTATTGCACAATTTATAGGAACAGTTACATCTAAGTTTTTACGCCAATCGAAGAATAACCAAGGTCGGCGTTTATCTTGCATATTGTACGAGCCATTTTCATCTAGGTACGAAAAGGCATTTTCCATTTGTCTTTTTGCTACAATCCACAAGTCGTTTGCGGGTTGGTAGTCGTTTGTATCGTGCAGATATTCTAAGAGAGTCGAGTTAAACAATAAACTATAAGGTAGTAAGAATACATCTTGTGTGTGGGGTTTAGGACGTTCAAAACAGCAAGGCATAGTCAATCCTTGTTTTGTAGAAGTTCCTGCAAATAAATACAAACAACGTTTAACCAGTTCAAAGTTTTTGTAACTATATCTATTTGCTAACGATTGTAAATAAAGGTCTCCAAGCCATAGACGTTGATCGCGTTTTGGTCCATCTTCAAAGACAGTTTGCATACATTCCTTGAGGGTATTGCTTGCTACTTTTTCTATATCTTTGATTATTTGTGGATAATTTTTAGGAATAGAAACTTTTAACTCTCTTGCAGATGTTTGAGCATTTACAAACATATCATCTATTGCAAAATCAAAATATCCCGATACTCCGAGAAGTTCTATTTTTACATATCTAAACGATAATCTTCGCGGTATGGTAATGTATTTGTCTTGTTCTGTAACAGTGATAATTTCATCTTGTAACCACGCTCTACTAAGACCAGGTTTATACGGGTCAAAAGGCGTATTTAATTCCGCTGGAAGCTCTGCAAAAGTAAATTTAAGGCGGATAGGAGAATCCATTACTTTTGAAATTATTTTTACTTTGAAAGAAAAATATCCAGTGTAGTGATTGCCAAAATCTAACGATACATTTTTGATTGTCTTAAATCCAGTAGTGTAGATTTTATCAGCTTTATCGATTATATCGAACTTCCAACCTTGAAATGCACTTTTATCTTTTTTAGCCTTCACAACGTGAATAGGACGAACTTTTTCATATTTCAATTCTGGCTTGAGTTTTTCGGCAATTTCTAACCATTTAGTTCGATTATCTGCAAATACATCTTCTTTACTTGTTGCAAATAAACAAGCAATAGAAATACAAACAGTTATAAAAGTTAGTAATATGTTACGCATCAGCAATAAAACAAGACTCACCTAGTAGAGTTTTTATGTGTTTTTTTAGTTCAATGATTTCATTTTCTTCTAAGTCATTAACGATAGCAAAACATGCACTCCCTGAACCGCTCATCATTGCAGGGATATGGAATTTTTCTTTTATGCTTTCTAAAGTTACTTCTAGAGCTGGATATTTTTTGAATACTTCAATTTGCATATTATTGATGAGCGGAATTCCTGTTATATTTGGATTTTCAAGCCATACCGATAATTTAGCTTCTGCAACATCTGCATCTATGTATACTTCTGGATTTGCTTTCATTTGCGAGTATGCCCAACCTGTATTTATAGAAAACGCAGGTTTAAATAAAACCAGCTTAAGCATATTTATGTATTCTTTAGCTTCTCCAGTTAGGGGAAATACTTTTTCGCCTCTGCCTCTCATTACAACAGGATTTCCTGTTAAGAATAGAGGGCAATCACTACCCATTTCTGCTGCAATGTTTTCTAATTTTCGCATGGATAATGGTTTGCCAACAGCATCATTAATAGCTGAAAGAGCAATAGCCCCATTAGAACTTCCACCGCCTAGACCAGCTCCAGCTGGAACGTATTTTTGAAGGTTGAATTTAAAAAATTTATTAAAGCCTGTTGTATTTCTAAATAATATAGCAGCCTTAATAACCAAATTTGATTCATCGCAAGGCACGTCAGGCATGTTGCATGTTAATTCATCTTTAGTTGCATCATCGGGTAATAATTCGGCTGACAACCAGTCTCCGAAGCGAGTTGGTGCAACTAAACTTATTAAATTATGAAAGCCATCATCGCGTACACCAGTGATAGCTAACATTAAATTTATCTTACATGGACAAAATTTTTTTATATTCATATATCGAAAATATTTGAAAAATTAACGCAATTATGGCACAAAATAACCATTATGTCAAAACACTATTGTAAATTGATGCTTGCGTTAGATCTCCCAGATAGAGAATCTGCTCTTGAGATGCTTAATAAACTTCGCGGAAGTCTTGAATGGGTCAAGATTGGGCTGCAAATGTATTTGAAGTATGGGGCTTCATTTGTGAATGAAGTTGCCGATATGGGTTTTAAGATTTTCTTAGATTTGAAGTTACACGATATTCCTAATACAGTTGCCTCTGCAGTTAAGAGTTTACAGGGTTTGCCAATTTCAATGCTTACAATACACACTTGTGGTGGTAGAGAAATGATGTTACGAGCTCTTGAGGCAGCCGATGCAACAAATGAAAATTTGCGTTTATTGGGTGTGACTGTACTTACTTCTTTTAACGAAGAAGGTCTTGCCGAAACTGGAGTAACTTTACCTCCAGCGAAGCAAGTAGAGTTACTAGCAAAACTTGCCACAGATAGTGGAATGAAAGGGTTAGTGTGTTCTCCATTAGAGATAGAAACTTTACGTAAAATCATACCAGAAGATGTAATCCTAGTCACTCCTGGGATACGTCCAGCTGGTAGCGATGCAAACGAGCAAAAACGCGTTATGACTCCCGAGATGGCAGCAAAAGCTGGTTCAAATTTCATCGTTGTCGGACGTCCAATTCTCAAGGCAGAAAATCCAGCACAAGCCGCGAAAGCGATTATAGCAGAATTGGAGAATTGCAATGGCTAATGCAGCAATACTCTTGGCAGGAGGTAGTGGCAAACGAATGCGAGGAACTGTAAAAGATAAAGTTCTTGCACTTTTGCAGGGAATGCCTGTTATTTTGCACAGTTTCAAAACATTTCTTGAAAGTGGATGTATTGATGAGGTTGTTTTTGTGTGTCGTGACGATGCTCAAATAAAGCAAATCAAATCTGCGTTGAAAAAGTTTTTCAAGAAAATCTCCTTAGAAGTCAAATTTACTTATGGAGGGGCAGAGCGTCAAGATAGCGTTTTGAATGGTTTAAAGGAAGTCACCGATAAACAAGGTTTAGCATTTATCCATGATGGTGCAAGACCTATGATTACCGTTGAAAACATTTGTGCATTAGCTTTAGCTGCAACAAAAGATGGAGCTTCTGTTTTGGCTTCGCGTGTTTCCGATACCATAAAGCGAGTTGCAAAAAATAAGAAAGATTTATCTAAATGTAAGCTTGATGATTTAGATAGAAAACGCTTGTGGGCAATGCAAACACCTCAAGTTTTTGTGTGTGCCGATATTGAAAAAGCGTATAAATACATCAAGAAAAATCAAATAGCAATTACCGATGATGTTGCAGCTGCTACTGTAATGGGTGGGAAAGTTACCATTGTTGAAAATCTTTCTGCAAATGTAAAAATTACAGTTCCAGAAGATATTGCGTTTATAGAATTTTTAAAATCGAAAGGTGCAAGATGAGTGCAAATTTTAGAATAGGGTACGGTTATGATGTCCACCAATTAGTCGAAGGTAGAAAGTGTATTATTGGTGGTGTTGAAATAGAAAGTAAATTGGGCTTGCTTGGTCATTCTGATGCTGACGTTTTAAGTCATGCAATAGCCGATGCAGTTTTGGGAGCGGGGGCGTTACGTGATATAGGTTTTTATTTTCCACCATCTGATGCGTCTTGTGAAAATATCGACTCTCAAAAGATAGTTCAACGTGCTGTTGCTGAAGTTGCAAAACTCGGTTATAAGGTTGGTAATGTCGATTGTACAATCATAGCCGAAACACCTAAGATGTTGCCACATATAGATGCTATGAAAAAGATTTTGGCAAATTCACTTGGAGTACAGCCCGAAGATGTAGGTATAAAAGCAACTACAAATGAAAAAATGGGTTGGGAAGGACGTAAAGAGGGGATTGGGGCTCATGCAGTTTGCTTATTGTATAAGGCGTAAAATTCTTTTATATACAAAAAAGGCGACAGTTTTTCAACTGCCGCCTTTTTTGTATGTTTTTATTGAAAGTAATTTTATTTCTTTTCTGATTCTTTGTCTTCAGTCTTTTTTACACGTTTTGCAAATTCAAAAGCTATTCCTTTTTTTGCGTCTAATACTAGCGATGCAGAAAACTTCTTTTTAGTTTTGCTTGAAACAAAGTCTTCAATAACAGGAGTTTTTCCGGTTGTGCAAAGACTGTTTACTTCATCAATAGTTATTTTGTGAGAAAGCATAGTTTTGCTTAAGCGAAAAGAACATTTCTTGTCTGGATTACTATCGCAACGGCATACATAAGCCATTCCAGTATCAACAAGTTTTGCACCTTCGCACTTACACAATTTCATTGCACACATCGGACAATCCGCTACTACCGGAGCTTCTGATAAATCAACCTTTGTAGCGTCATTTTGAGGTGTTCCAAAATCGAATTTTACAGTATTATTTTCATCTAGATATAGACGTGCCGAATATGGTTTGTTGGTTTTGCTTCTAAATCCATCTAAAGGACCCAATGTCTTATTTACGAGCAATTCTTTAATTTCTTCAGGCGACATTTGGCGATTTCCAATAGTTTTGTAAATTACAAATTGTCCATCTTTAGATTTATACGAGCGAAATGTTTCCAACAAATTAGATCCGTCTATGGGACTTTTTATATCGCTTTCATGAGTTTCAAGATTATCTTCTTTAAAGTTTTTTGTTTTATCGACAATCTCACTTGTCATAGCTTCGATACCGTCCATAAACTCATTTCTTGAAAGTTCATTTTTCTCTATTAGACGCAATTTGTACTCCCATTCCCCAGTCATAGTAGGGCTAGTCAAAGCGTCTATGTTTAGCACATCTAAGAAAGTTATTAAGCGTTCTGCCTTAGGAGTAGGAATTAAGTCTCTACGTTGGCGTTCTACAAATTTATGAGCAATCAAATTTTCAATAATAGTTGCTCTTGTTGCAGGCGTGCCTAGTCCTTTTTCTTTCATAGCTGCCGACAATTCTTCATCATCGAGAAGTTTACCTGCTCCTTCCATAGCCGAGAGTAAAGTAGCTTCGTTGTATCGAGCTGGAGGTTTAGTTTCTTCTTGTACCATTGCCGATTCCAACATAGTTGCATTTTCGGGTTCAATTACTAAAGCAGGTAGTGTGTTTTTTTCGTCAGTTTCTTTGTTGTAAACATCTAACCAGCCTGCAATGCGCAGAACTTTACCTTCACTTTTGAATGTATGAGTTGCTACGGTTGTCGAACGTACCGTTACATCGAATTGAGCTTCTGGATAAAATGCTGCAATAAAGCGACGCGTAATCATATCGTAAATCTTACGTTCATCGTCGCTCAATTTCTGAGACGAAAGACCTGTTGGGATAATCGCAAAGTGATCACTTACTTGTTTCGAGTCGAATATTCTCTTTCCGGCTTTTTTTACATAATTTTCGTCTAATGCTTTTTTAGCATGAACTTGATATTCTCCTTCAAGAGCCGAAAGAGTCTTTGTTGCTACACTGCGATAATCATCAGGTAACGCTCTAGAGTCAGTACGTGGATACGTTATGAGTTTATATTTTTCGTATAATGCTTGAGCTATCGACAACGTTCTGTTAGCAGGCAACGAATACTTGTTGTTAGCTTCTCTTTGTAGCGATGTCAAATCGTACAAGCGTGGTGGATTTTGTTTAGAAAGTGTTTTTTTATCGACAGCCTGTATTGCTTTTGTTGCTCTGATTTCTTCTAATACAGTTGCGGCATTTTTATGTTCCCAAATTCTATCGGCTTTGTCGTTAGGTTTTTTTGCCGATTGTTTAAAATCTGGGCGTTGATAAACGCCTTCATATACGCCGTTTTCGACTTCAAATTTAGCAGTTATTTTCCAGAACGATTGTGGCTTAAATTTTTGTATTTCGCGTTCGCGTTCTACAATCATCGACAATGTTGGAGTCTGAACTCTACCGACACTAGTTATTTCTTTCCCTCTTGAGCCCATTTTTATAGTTAGTGCTCTAGTTCCATTCATTCCAACTAACCAGTCCGATTCACTTCTGCAACGAGCCGCATCTTGCAACGACTTCATTTGCTCTTGACTTCTCAAATTTTCGAAAGCCTCTAATATCGAAGCAGGAGTCATTGACGATACCCACAATCTTTGCGATGGTAATTTGCACTTAGTTATTTCGTAAATGTAAGTAAAAATAAGTTCCCCTTCGCGCCCAGCATCGCATGCGTTTATAACGCAATCGATGTCTTTTCTGTTCATCAATTTTTTTAGCGACGATAACTTTGTTTTAGTTTTTTCAATCGCTTTTAATTCAAATTTTTTAGGGATAATTGGGAGAGACGCAAGGGTCCAACGAACATATTTTTTGTCTATGTCATCTGGTTTAAACAGTTCTACAAGATGACCAACTGCCGACGATATTACGTAGTAATCGTTTTCATAATAATCGTCACATTTTTTTGCTTTACCAAGTACTCTTGCGAGGTCGGCAGCTACCGATGGTTTTTCGGCTATAATTAGTTTTTTCATACAATAGTTATGTTCGTTATACAAAAATTTAATATTCTTTTATAAAACAAAAAAGCTTTGTAATATAGTTATCAAAGCCATCTTGCTTAGGTATTTTTAGCAACTATGCACTTCGTTTTGAAGTGCATAGTCCATTGAAATATTTATTTTTTGAACTCAGCTAAAATCGTATCGAGGTTACCAAGTAACTCTTTCATCGATTCTTGAGTTTCATCACCCATATTTGAAATGCGGAAAGTTTTACCCTTTAACTTACCATAACCACCATCGATAGCCATATTGTAGCGTTTTTTCAATTCTGAGTTTACGCCAGCAATATCTATTTCAAGGTTGTTAGCAAAGCAGTTCAGAGCAACAGAACCATACTTTTCTTCTGGGAAGAGTTTGAAACCATGATTGTAACCCCATTCGCGAACTAACTTGTTGTTAGCTGCATGGCGTGCATAACGATTTTCAACACCTTCTGCAAAAATGTCGTCTAGCTTGCTATTTATTGCGTAAATCAAGCTGATAACAGGAGTTGATGGAGTTTGATTTTTATCGAAGAATTTTTTGAATTCTAAGAAATCGAAATAATAACCGCGACCTTCTGTTTTTGAAGCACGTTCCATAGCCTTGTCAGAAACAGACAAGAAAGACAATCCTGGTGGGCATGCCAATGCTTTTTGAGAACCTGTTACCATAACATCAATTCCCAACTCATCCTTTTTGATAGGCAATGTCGAGAACGAGCTAACTGTATCTACAATAGAGATAACTTCTGGATACTTTCTTACAACTTCCATAACAGCAGCGATGTCTGTCATAGTACCAGTTGAAGTTTCGTTATGAATTATAGTAATAGAGTCGTACTTGCCTGTTGCCAAAGCCTTATCAACTTCTTCTGGGTCAACTGGTTTACCCCAGTCGAATTGTAGGAAATCTGCATTTTTACCGCAGCGTTTTGCTACATCGTACCATTTGTCAGAGAACGCACCATTACCGCAGTTCAATACTGCTTTTTGTGTTACGTTTCTCAATGAACCTTCCATAATACCCCATGATGAACTTGTGCTTAAGAATACAGGGTCTTTTGTGTAGAACAACTGTTGCATTCTTGGAACTACATTTCCTGCAAGTTCTGCAAATTCAGGCATTCTGTGACCCATTATAGGGGTAGCCATAGCCTTGTATGTTTTTTCTGATACGTTGATTGGTCCTGGGATATATAATTTGTATGCCATAATTTTATTTTCTGTTAAGTTAAAGTTTCGTATAAGTAAATTTCATATAGTTACGCTTGCAACTACGAACGTTATGATATCATATTTTGCGACTTTACAATTTTTGTATTGTTTTCAGCCAATGTTATTGTTCTAGGAAGAACGTCTTTTGCTTTTTCCAATTCTACTTGCGCAAAAGACATTATCACCAACAAGTCTCCAGCACTTCCCAAATGACCTGCCGCACCTCTTATTGAGAACGTTTTACTTCCGCGTTCAGCTGGAATAGCATACGTTTCGAAACGTTTGCCATTGTTTATATTTCCTACTAAGATTTTCTCATAGGGGAGCATACCAACTTTATCCATGAGGTCTTCGTCTATGGCGAGCGACCCCTCGTAATCGACGCGGACATCGGTTGCGGTGGCTCTGAGAATTTTTGACTTTAAGACTTGTACAAACATTTTTAATGAAACTATTAAAACCACTACTGATACTACACTTTCTTGTTTCGTCAACTAAAAAAAACAATTTAAAAAGCACAAAATAAAAAAGTTGTGCTTTTTTTGTGTGGAGTGTATATTGTTTATAAGTGTATGTTTTGTATGTTGTTATGCTTTTATTTGTGTAATATTAAGCTACTATATTAATTTTTGTTTTATTTCGATTTGTGTGTGTTTACTTTGTAAATATGCTCTTATTCCAGTATTCATTGCAAGCACATTTTAGATTTAGAACAGAATTTTTATCTACATTTGTTTTTATTATCTTGTAAACTTCTTTTATTTGTATTGAAAAAGTCGATAACATTTAGCTATTATCAACAGCAATTTAAATTTTTAATTTTTATGCAAGAGAACAACAAAAAGAATTTGTTTGAATACGTAGCTTTACTTGGAGCGTTAGTAGGTTTTGTTCCGATGTTGTTTTTTTTGTATAGAGGTTTGATTGAATCTCCACAATTGCGCGATGCTATTATAATTCTGTGTACGGTTTTGCTAGTTATTGCAATCGAATACAAAATACGCCCAACATTTCCTACATTTTCCCGTAATGTAATCTATTTTTTGGCACTTAGTTATGCGTTATTATTTTTCAATAATTACTTAATTCGTCCAAATTTTGATGTTTTTGCGTCTTTTGTACCCGTCGAGATTATGTATCTTTTCTTCGTATTGATAATGTTCTTGGCATTTGCATGTTTTATAGCCGCTGTTGGATTTTCTATGTTCAAATCAAAGCGATATGTGTTGGCAATATCTGGCGGATTTTTTTCATTTTCCATCCTTTCAATTCTTTTTCAGTTTGTCGACTTACCTTTGCGAATTTGGGCGGGCAGGGTAGCTGGATATATTTTGTCGATATTTGGTGAAAACGTGCGTTTACTTATGTATAAAGGCGAAATTCCACAAATAGCGTTACGCGTGAATGAGCAAAGTTATCTGGTTGCTACAGAATGTAATGGTTTTGGAATTATATCTTCTTGCTTGATATTGTCGATAGTCATAGCAATTTTCAGAAAATGTGGCGTTTTTAATAGAATTTTTGCAGTTTTTTCGGGAATAATTATAGGTTTTGTTGCAAATAGCTTGCGTATTGTTTCTATTATTACTGTTTCCTTACTGGTGGGTAACAAACATTACTATTTTTATCACGAAGCTTTGGGATATTTATTTTTTGTTGGAGCTTTACTCTTAGTTTGGACTCTTTTATCTAGTAAAAAAAGATGATTTTTGCTCATTTTTTGGTGATTTTTTCCGATTTATTGCCATTATTTTTAACTTTTTCTGCAATTTTTAATCTAAAAAATGTACAATTTTGTATCTTTTTAGGTTATTTTTTTGATTTTTAGAAAAAAATAGTTGAATAAAACTACAACCAATATAAAAAAGAGGAGATATTTTTTAACTAAGACGTTTTAACTTTCTAAATAAAATAACATAATTAAGGAGAAAAACGAAATGATAGATCCTAATACAGTAAAAAATAAGGCCCTTGTCGCTTGGGTTGACAAGTGGGCAGCATTAACAACTCCAGAAAACGTCGTATGGTGCGACGGTTCGCAAGAAGAAGCTGATATGCTCTACAATCAGATGATAGCTAAAGGTGCATGTATCAAGCTCAATCAGGAAAAACGTCCTGGTTGTCACCTCTTCCGTTCTGATCCACGCGACGTTGCTCGTGTAGAAGCTCGCACTTTTATCTGCTCTAACACAAAGCAAGAAGCTGGTCCAACAAACAATTGGATGGATCCAAAGGAAATGAAGCTCAAGCTCGAAGAACTCTTCAAGGGTTGTATGAAGGGCAGAACAATGTATGTTATTCCATTTAGCATGGGTCCAAT
>JAGAOA010000115.1 GCA_017623955.1 Opitutales bacterium | reverse complement strand
TCGATGTACTTCGTCATAGAATCATAGTAAGTTACGAAGCAGAAGCCGAAAATATATCATCCGAAGCTATAATCGAGAAAGTTCTCAATAAAATTGCAGTTCCATAAAACGGGAATTTAAGTTTCTAACTAATACTATGAGCGATAACATCACAGATATGCTCAAAAAAGTGCGGCAAATAGAAATCCGCACAAATAGACAAGTTAGCGATGCTCTAGCTGGTGCGTATCACAGTGTCTTCAAGGGTCGAGGTATGGACTTTGAAGAAGCTCGTGAATATACTTTTGGCGATGAAATAAGAGCTATCGACTGGAATGTAACAGCACGCACGGGAAAAGCACATGTAAAAAAATTCCGCGAAGAACGCGAACTTACAATGATGCTAGCTGTCGACTTGTCTGCAAGTGGAAACTTTGGAAGTGCTGATATATCGAAACGCGAACTTGCCGCAGAACTTGCTAGCACATTAGCTTTTTCAGCCGCTCGCAATAACGACAAAGTGGGGCTTGCGTTGTTCTCTGATGGCATCGAACATATAATTCCACCACGAAAAGGACGCAGACATATCTTGCGTTTAATTCGCGATATTTTAGCGTTTGAACCTAAACGAAAAGGAACAAATATTGCCTCTGCCCTAGATGAAATAAATCGTATGTTAAAACGCAAAGCTATTGTTGTTTTGATTAGCGATTTCTTACAAGGCCCCGATGGAAAACTTCCCGATTATAAAAACGGGAAATCCGACGTATTCAAAGCTCTCGACATCACAAATAGACGCCATGATTTAGTGTGTTTTGAGTTGATAGATCGTAGAGAATTAGAACTCCCAAGAGGACTCGGAGTCATCACTCTTGAAGACAGTGAAACGGGAGAAATTGTAGAGATAAATACATCTTCAGAAGCAGTATGTCGAGAATACGAACGCATAAATTCAGAGCGTCTACACAATTTTAAACTTGCTTTGGCAAAATCAAAAATTGATTTACTCGAAGCTTTTACAGACAAACCTTTTATAGCTACATTGCGAAAATTCTTCGAAAAACGTTCAAAGCAATGAAAAATCTTTTTACATTTCTGTTAATATCTATCGCAACATTTGCATACGCCCAAGTAAATGTGCCAAATTCGCAGCAACAATCTCAAAATGCTCCGGTATCATTGAGTCCACTAAATACTCCGATGCAAAGTACGCAAGTACAACAACCTTCGCCTGAAGAACTTGAAAAACAGCGTCAGGCACAGCTCGAATTAAAAAAACAACAGTTACAAAAAGAATTTTTTCCAGAAATAAAACCCATCACCGATAAAATAGGCGAAACTTTTATTCAAAAATACAAATATTGGTTAATTGGAGGAATAATAATACTAGTTGCAATGCTGTCGTTATTATTACGTCCAAAAAAGAAACCAGAGTTAACGCCTTATCAAGAAGCAAAATTACGCTTCGAAACTCTAGAAAAAATTGCAAATTCACTTGAAGTGAAACCATACGCTGAAGAAGTGAGTCAAATTGTTCGAGATTACATTGACAAAGTATACAGTATACCTGCTCCAGAAAGAACAACTCAAGAATTTCTAGAATTGGCAAAAATGAGCAATAACTTTGAAGATGATGCAAAACAAGAACTCGCATCTATTTTGAAATTAGCAGATATGGCAAAATTTGCTAAACACTCATTCTCTAACAATGAAAGAACTCAGATTTTTGAAACATCTGTAAAATTCATAGAAAATGATAATACACGAGTATTATCAAAAAATTCTAAACAAACAAACAATGAACTTTGATTTTGCAAATCCTGAATTTCTATGGGCTTTGGCTCTACTACCAATACTTGCACTCCTACGTGGTGCAAGCGGAAAGAATGCCTCTATTACATTTTCAAGTATTGCAGTAGCTAGCATTGCGTCAAAAAAGAACAAATCAAAAGCTGGTGGAATAAAATTTACATTAACATTGCTGGCGTTAGCACTACTTATAATAGCACTAGCTCGTCCGCGTCAGGGAATAGGATACATTGAACGTGAAGAAAGTGGTATCGATATAATGTTGACCGTTGACCTATCTGGCTCAATGGCTGCACTAGATTTCACAACCAACAGACATAAACCACTAACACGTCTAGATGCCGTAAAAAAAGTTATAGACGAATTCATACGTAATCGTTCAAACGATAGAATTGGTATGACAGCCTTTGCAGCAAATGCTTTCTTAGTATCTCCAATGACCCTCAATCATGATTGGCTTCTACAAAATCAAGAACGTATGGATATTGGAGCAATAGATCCTAATAGGACTGCAATCGGTTCTGCAATCGGCTTGAGCGTAAACAAATTGAGAGAATTAAAGAATGCAAAGTCTAAAGTTATAATCTTGTTGACCGATGGCGAAAACAATGCTGGAAAAATCTCTCCTATAGCAGCTGCCGAAGCTGCATCAACTTTCGATATAAAAATATATACGATATTTGTGGGAAACGATGGACGAGTCCCAATCGCAGCAGTTGATGAAAATCAGAAAGTAATACGCGATAGAGACGGAAACCCAGTAGTTGCAAATGGTATGGTAATTAGCTCTGGAGATGATGGTACACTTAAAAAAATTGCAGAAATAACTGGTGGGAAATATTACCGCGCCCATTCATTAAAGCAGTTAGATGCCATATATAAGGATATTGATCGCCTTGAAAAAACTAAAGTAAAACTTCGCAATTTCACATCATATATAGAACTATTTCAATACTTCGCAATGGCAGC
>JAGAOA010000114.1 GCA_017623955.1 Opitutales bacterium | reverse complement strand
TTCTTTTCCTTCATTTCTGGTTCAGTAGCTGCACCAATGTTGATAACTGCTACGCCACCAGCGAGCTTTGCGAGACGTTCTTGCAACTTTTCACGATCGTAATCTGAAGATGTTTCTTCGATTGCCTTGCGGAGTTGTTTTACTCTGCCTTGGATGTCTGCCGACTTGCCAGCACCTTCAACGATTGTTGTGTTTTCCTTAGAAACTGTGATACGCTTTGCTCTACCAAGATCAGCCAATTCGATGTTTTCAAGCTTGATTCCGAGGTCTTCTGTAATGCAACGGCCATTTGTGAGAATTGCAATATCTTCGAGCATTGCCTTTCTTCTGTCGCCAAAACCTGGAGCTTTTACTGCACATACGTTAAGTGTGCCACGGAGCTTGTTTACAACTAATGCTGCCAATGCTTCGCCTTCGATATCTTCTGCGATAATCATCAAAGGTTTGCCTGTCTTTGCAACGAGCTGGAGAACTGGCAAGAGTTCTTGCAAGTTAGAAATTTTCTTTTCATGAATAAGGATGTATGCGTCTTGAAGGATACATTCCATTGTTTCTGCACTTGTTACAAAGTATGGTGATAGGTAACCCTTATCGAACTGCATACCTTCAACAACTTCCAATGTAGTGTCGATAGATTTTGCTTCTTCAACAGTGATTGTACCGTCTTTACCAACTTTGTCCATAGCTTCAGCAATGATATTGCCAATTTCTGTATCCCAGTTAGCTGATACTGTTGCAACCTGACGGATTTCTTCGCGATCCTTCACTTGCTTTGAATTCTTTTTGAGCTCCTTAACTGCAGCTTCAACAGCCTTGTCGATACCATGCTTGAGGAAAATTGGGTTCGAGCCAGCTGCTACGTTGCGTAAACCTTCGCGATAAATTGCTTCACCGAGAACTGTTGCTGTTGTTGTACCATCACCTGCGTTATCTGATGTTTTATTAGCAACTTCTTTTACCATTTGCGCACCCATATTTTCAAATGGGTCTTCAAGCTCGATTTCCTTTGCTACTGATACACCATCCTTAGTGATAAGTGGAGCACCATATTTCTTGTCAATAACAACATTTCTGCCCTTAGGACCAAGTGTTGCTTTAACTGCTTTTGCCAAAATTGTTACACCAGCAAGAATCTTCTTACGTGCTGCTTCGTCGAAAATGATTTGTTTTGCCATAATTATTTATTCCTTGTGTTTGTTATTTTATTTCAAAATTGCTACGATATCTTCTTCGCGGAGAAGGAGATACTTTTCATCGCCTACTGCGACTTCTGTACCACCGTATTTCGAGATGAGAACTTTATCGCCTACTTTTACTTCAAAAGCTACGCGTTTACCATCGCTAGCTAGCTTTCCGCTACCAATTGCGACAACTTCAGCTTCTTGCGACTTTTCCTTAGCAGCATCTGGAATGATGATACCACCACGTACTTGTTCTTTTTCTTCAATCTGTTTTACGAGAACTCTGTCTCCCAATGGTTGAATTTTTACTTTTGCCATAATTTTATTTTCTAATTAGTTTGATGTTTAGTGTTTATATAAAAATATTAACGCAACATTATGCATAAATATGTTTATTGTTAAAGTTTTTTTTGATGACAAATCCTATCGAGGTCGAAAAATTTTCAACCACGATAGCATTTTGTTTGATTATGATTTATTTTTTAGGTTCGTCGTCAACAACTTCAAAATCTGCATCTACTGCACCATCTTTACCATTGTTGTTTGATTGTGCCTGTTGACCACCTGCTTGAGCTCCTTGTGCAGCTCCTGCTGCAGCTTGTGCAGCGGCTTGTAAGTTTTGAGCATTAGCTTCGATAACTTTCATAAGCGAATCTTTTGCAGATGTAAGCTCATCTTTAGATGCATCTTGCTTTTCAAGAACTTTCTTGCCTTTTGCAATTTCATCTTCAAGAGCTTTCTTTGTATCAGCTGGAATTTTATCGCCAGCGTCTTTGATTTGCTTTTCAACTCCATAGACCATATTATCGAGTTCGTTACGTGCTTCTGCTGTTTCCTTACGAAGAGCATCTTCTGCAGCGTGAAGTTCAGCTTCTTTACGGAGCTTTTCAACTTCATCTTTGCTCAAACCACTCGAGTTTGTAATAGTGATTTTCTGCTCTTTACCAGAACTCTTATCTTTTGCACTTACGTTGAGAATACCATTTGCATCGATAT
>JAGAOA010000113.1 GCA_017623955.1 Opitutales bacterium | reverse complement strand
CCATAAAACATTGGACGACCTCCAAACTCTACAAGTTTCAAACGTGCTTCAGCAATTTCTTCTTTGCTTTTGGTCCAATAGCAATTGTAAGAATTTGTTTTAAAGAAGAAAGGATTACTCAAAATAATACCATGATAAGCTAATTGCCAAAATGGAACTATTGTATCCATCAACTCATGATGTTTTCCCAAATATTTTGGAAACGCACTTACATACAAAACGAAGTCGAGCGTATTTGCAACGTGATCGCACGGGCCTTCTGAACTCCACACACCAAAAAATGCGTCGGAAAGCATTCCAACTTTATTCATATATTCTGCGGTTTCTTGACGTGTAGAGAAATGCTCGATATGATGACAATCGTATGGCACAATAGCTGATGTTACATCGATGTGCATGAGCGTAAAGCCAAGTTTATCCATTCTATCGTAGTGTGGTAGAATATATTTTTTATACACTTGCTTAAAGCATGGATTAAAACCTTTGCCACCCATACCACTATAACCTTTGAATTTACCCTTGTGGTCTACTGCTATATCGTTGGCATCAAATTCATCAGAAATTGTATAAAATTCTGTATGCAAAATGTGTGGGGCAACTTGAAAACCTATTTGTTTTGCAAAGGCATTCAACTCTTTCAGCTTTGCATTGCCACCAAGCTCTGGTTCTGCCATAGAACAAGTAGGATTGCGTCCGTTTGAACGCAAATTCCAATTTGTAAGACAAACATCAAGCTCATTTACACCGAGAGCTTTTATTTGTTCAAGGTCTTTTTTTAACTCATCAAACGACTTTATCTTATTCACAGGAGGGTCATCAACCGAATCCCAATGTGGACCACGATTAGTATTCATATCGCTATCTCGCATATACCATGCAGGTGCAAGTTTTACGAACATGCTACCAACTGTATATTTCAAACGTGGATTCCCCTTTACACGATCTTTCAAAGGCAACACTTCGCCCCTATTGAGCTGATACTTACGATATTTGCGTGCCATTGAAGAATAGTTTGCATCTTTTCCCTTAAAGAATGTAAAGTCTATAACGAGATTTTCATATGGCTTTGTATGTATTTCTTTTATAAAGAAACGTGGATACATACTATATTTACCTTTATTTACATCGACCAACACAGAAAACTCGTACTTAAGACCTTTTACAATACCTACAAAAGCCTGTTCACAACGTTTAAAACCATATATTGGCATTATTTGGCGACGCTCTTCTAAAGATTTGGCGTTATCTCGAGTAAAATAACCCAATCTGCCATCAGATAAAATCCAATAACCATCATCGCCTTTGTTAGCAGTAGCTTCGGTATGCTTTACATCGATATGTATTATTCGCCACCAATATGGCAATTCATGAACAGCTAAATCAAGACGATATGTATTATCTTCAACCTTTTGTAATTTTACTTTTTTTACTTCGGTTGTTTTATCGTTTTTGTATATCTCCAGATTTACTTCATCTACGGCAGAAAAAACCTGAGTAGGAAAAACTAAACACGCAAAACCTAAAAATAAATTTTTTAGAATTTTTTTCATACTTTCTTATTTGTTATTATTTGTTTTTGCATTCAGTACAGTTCGCACAAGATTATCTTACACGAACTGTATATTGTGTATTATAAATCTTATTTCTTTTTCGGAGCGTAAATTCTATAATCCATAGAAGCTACGTTTTGGCCTCTATAAGCAAAGCGTTCCTTTGAATAATTAGATATAATTTCTGTTCCGTCAGAAAACTTTGTTATATACACATTTGGTGCAATTTTGTCGTGGAAATCCATAAACTCAAGCTGAAGATATTTGCGAGGTTGGAAATCGTCGTATGCTTTTTTTATGTATTTAAAGTCTCCGTCTTTAATTGCATTTAAGCCCCAATAGAATGATGGTCTGCCGTTAAATTCTACTTCTTTTATGCGACGAGCTTTTGCATCGCTCCATTTGCAAATCCACCATTCGTGACGCATTTTTTCAGGTAAGCTATTGTCTATTAAGCAAGCCATCGGGCAGTTTGTTATAATTCCGTTGTAAACAATCTGCCAGATTGGAACAATTTCGTCAACGAGTGGATATTTTTTACCCTCGCCAATTGTTTCAGGCGTTATATGAGTAGCATATAGAACATAGTCTAGAGTATTGGCTGT
>JAGAOA010000112.1 GCA_017623955.1 Opitutales bacterium | reverse complement strand
ATACTGTTTGATAAAGTCCGAGTAATAAGAATGTTGCATACGCCAATGGTGCGCATAAAATAAGCGAGTCTGCTAAGTCAAATGCCCCACCAATTCCTGGGATAATTGCACCAGAGTCTTTTACGCCCATTCTACGCTTAAATACCGATTCTAGTAAATCAGATACTATTGCCACCATAGCTATTGGTATTGAAATTATTGCTGCCAAAACAGGCGTTATTTCCTTCCAAAAAATCCCATATTTCCCACAAATCCATGCGAAAGATGCACCAATTACTGCTGACGATAATACGCCTCCTACGGCACCTTCCCACGTCTTATTTGGGCTCATTGTTGGAGCCATTTTATGACGTCCAAATGCACAGCCTATGACATACGCGCCTATGTCGGAGAATTTAGCTGCTGCTATTATCCAAACAGCAAACATTATGTTTTCGTATCCACTTACATCTACCGATGCTACTAACACGTAAAACTTTAGCATAAACGGACTAATAAATATTGTTGCTATTGTAGGAGCTATTGTCTGTTTTATGTAATTCCCATAAGGATCTTTTACAATCAATATAAAAAGCGGAATTAGTGTTGTAGCGAATATCAAATCTCCTATCCAAAAGTTTGTTGTTGGTGTAGGAATTAATGTGCACGCAAAAATCAATATGGTCGCAACTTGAATATACCAGAGAATTGGTTTGTATTCAACCTTTCTTAGAAGTGTGCATATTTCGTGATTGACTGCTAACGACAACAACGTAATCAGTGTTGCAAAGCCGTAACTTTTGCCGTAAATTATGGCAAATACGGCAATCGTCCATATAATTAGTGTACTAAAAATTCTTGCTAACATTTATTTTGTATTTGTTCTGATGTTAAGCCATAACGACGTTCTCTATTTGAATAGTCTACGATTGCATCACGCAAATGAGCTTCATCAAAATCGGGCCAGTTTACATTAGTAAAATAGATTTCAGAATAAGCCGATTGCAACATAAGATAGTTGCTTAAGCGCATTTCTCCAGACGTTCTAATTATTAAATCTGGATCTGGGACATTTGCGGTATCGAGGTTTTGCTGTATTCTTTCCCAAGTTATATCTTTTTCTGATATCTTGCCGATAGAAGCATCTGAGACCAATTTTTTCACCGTTCTAGTTATTTCATCTCTCGATCCATAATTAAGAGCCAAAATTAGTGTTTGTTTTTCAAAATTTTTGGTAGTTTTTTTTATTTTGGCAATAGCTTTTTGACAATAAGCGGGCAATGCAGAGATGTCGCCTATAGTCTCGAAACGAATTTCATTTTTTATGAAATCTTTTTCACTTGTTTTTATTGATGCTTCTAACAGATGCATTAATGCAGAAACTTCAACTTTTGGTCTGTTCCAATTTTCAGAAGAAAATGCGTATAATGTTATGTACTTTACGTTGAATTTTCTAGCGGCACTCAAAACTTTTTTTATTTGAAGAGCTCCTTTTTTGTGACCATCTATGCGAGTTTTGTTTTGTTGCTTAGCCCATCTGCCGTTCCCATCCATAATAATAGCTATATGCTTGGGGATGTTGAGGTTATGTTCTTCTACACTCATAAAATGGCATTTAAATACTAAAAATAAAAAGGGGGTCAGGTTACCTACGGCACATTTGGAAAATCACTACCGTTGCTTTCTTCCGAATCTGGCGGGGTTCGCGTTTTCGCAAATTGCATAGGACCCAACCTTAGCTGTATATCCTCTCATTTTTATATGTGATTGCAAGCATTTTTTACTTTTTTTATTCTATGAATTTGTAAACAATTTATCGTTATTCAGAGGTGGTGATAGTTAAGCATATTACTTTGTATAATTTTAAGAAAATAAAAAATAAATAATCAAGCATTATAGTTAGGTAGTGTAGAAATAAAAATGTCAGAAACGCATTCACCCTATATACAAAAAGAGCTTTTCAATTTGAAAAGCTCTTAGAGTAATTTAATTTATCATAGGAGTATTGCGTAAGCAATATCCGCTGGTGTATGTATTATACCTCGCACCTTTTTTTAGTGAGAGAGGATTTGTTTTGTCTTTGCTACAGCGTAGTCACGATTCATTTTTGCAATGAAATCGAGAGTAATTCCCTTAGGGCATACAGCTTGACATTCGCCATAATTTGTGCAGTTACCGAAGCCTAGTTCTTGCATTTTTTCAACCATAGCAATAGTGCGTTTATCTTTTTCAGGAGCACCTTGTGGTAGATAGTTGAGATGGCAAACCTTTGCGGCAGTGAAGAGCATAGCGGCTGCATTAGGGCAAGCAGTAACGCAAGCACCACAACCGATACATTGTGCAGCATCCATAGCCTTATCGGCGATATCCTTAGGGATGAGGATTGCATTTGCATCTTGAGGTGAGCCTGTGCGAGCAGTGATATAACCGCCAGCTTGTTGAATAACTTCAAGAGCATCGCGCGATACAATCAAGTCTTTCTTTACAGGGAATGGACCAGCTCTCCAAGGTTCGACAACGATAGTGTCGCCATCTTTGAACTTACGCATGTGTAATTGACAAACAGTTGTTTCCTTTTCAGGACCATGAGGAACGCCATTGATAGTCATCGAGCACATACCGCAGATACCTTCGCGGCAGTCGTGGTCGAATACGATAGGTTCTTCGTTTTGTTCAACGAGTCTTTCATTCAAGATGTCGAACATTTCGAGGAACGAGCTATCTTCGCTAACGTTGTCAACTGTGTATTTTTTGAAGCGACCTTTGTCGTTTGCGTCTTTTTGTCTCCAAACTTTTAGATGTACTTTCATTAGAAATCCTATTCTTTTATTATTTGTACGAACGAACGACTGGTTTTACTTCGTCGTGAGTTATTGGTTCTTTGTGGAGAATTGGGGCTTTATCATCGCCTGCATATTCCCAAACAGCTGCGTAAGAGTAGTCGGCATCGTTACGTTTAGCTTCGCCATCATCTGTTTGATATTCTACACGGAAGTGAGCACCGCAACTTTCTTCGCGGTTTAGAGCATCGCGAACCATAATTTCAGCAAATTCGAGGAAGTCTGCAACTCTGCCAGCTCTTTCGAGTTCGATGTTGAGAGAATCTTCTTCGCCAACAACCTTGACATTCTTCCAGAAATCTTCGCGAATTTGAGGAATGAGTTCGAGTGCTTTTTCGAGGCTTTCCTTCGAGCGAGCCATACCACAGTATTCCCACATTACTTTACCTAGTTCGATGTGGAATTGACGTGGGCTCTTGTTGCCTTTAACAGCCATAAGCTTTGCAATTTTTTCTTTAACTTCGCTTTCGACTGCCGAGAATTCTGGAGCTTCAGTCGAGATATTCTTAGCACCAACGCGTGCGAGGTAGTCAGGCAATGTGTAAGGTACAACAAAGTAGCCGTCAGCCAAACCTTGCATCAAAGCCGATGCGCCTAAGCGGTTTGCACCGTGGTCTGAGAAGTTTGCTTCTCCGAGTACGAACAAGCCTGGAATTGTACTTTGAAGATTATAGTCAACCCACAAACCGCCCATTGTGTAGTGCGAAGCAGGGTATATTCTCATAGGTGTTTTGTACGCATTTTCACCAGTAATTCTTTCGTACATTTCAAAGAGGTTTCCGTACTTTTCTTTTACAACATTCAAACCATCGCGTTTGATTGCGTCAGCAAAGTCGAGGTATACACCGCGTCTTTCACCTTTAATAGCAGGACCTACACCACGTTTGTCATCACAAGCTTCTTTAGCTGCACGAGAAGAAATGTCGCGAGGCGCCAAGTTGCCAAATGATGGATATTTTCTTTCAAGATAGTAGTCTCTATCTGCTTCTGGAATGTCGTTAGGATTTTTTCCACAGTCTTCTGCCTTCTTTGGAACCCATACACGACCATCATTACGGAGCGATTCACTCATAAGTGTCAACTTACTTTGTTGGTCGCCATGTTGTGGAATACATGTAGGGTGAATTTGTGTAAAGCATGGGTTTGCAAATCCTGCGCCACGTTTGTAGCAACGATATGCAGCCGTAACGTTACAGCCTTGTGCATTTGTCGACAAATAGAATACGTTACCATAACCGCCTGTGCAGAGGAGAACTGCATCGCCAGCATAACGTTCAATTTCACCTGAAACGAGGTTGCGAACAATGATACCTTTTGCGTGTTCTTCGCCAGATGCTTCGTCTTTAATTTTTACGAGGTCGAGCATTTCGCGACGTGTATACATCTTTACTTTGCCGAGTGCAATTTGACGTTCCAATGCTGAATATGCACCGAGCAACAACTGTTGACCTGTTTGACCTCTTGCATAGAATGTGCGCGATACTTGAGCTCCACCAAACGAACGGTTTGCAAGCATACCGCCGTATTCGCGTGCAAATGGTACACCTTGAGCAACGCACTGGTCGATGATGTTTACGCTAACTTCTGCCAAACGATAAACGTTAGCTTCACGCGAACGGAAGTCACCACCTTTAACAGTATCATAGAATAGACGATAAATGCTGTCGCCGTCGTTCTGATAATTCTTAGCAGCATTGATACCACCTTGTGCAGCAATAGAGTGTGCTCTTCGTGGGCTATCTTGATAGCAGAAGCATAGTACATTGTACCCTTGTTCTGCTAATGATGCAGCCGCACTTGCGCCAGCCAAACCGCTACCCACAACTATAACTTTGAATTTACGGCGGTTAGATGGATTTACCAACTTTGCGTGGAATTTGAAATTCGACCACTTTTCCGAAATTGGACCTTCTGGGATTTTTGAATCTAAATTCATATTTTACCTTTTATATAATAGGGTTATTTTGTGCAACTTTTGCAAGATTTGCAAATAGTGTTGTAGTCGATGAAAATAGGTTTATCTGTGCCAACTAGAGCTTTCTTAGCTTCAAATTGTTCTTCAATTTGAGCTACTGGCATAATCTTACAACCAGCATATTTTGAAAGCAAAACGGTTGCAGGTGTAACGCTGAAGCCCAAAGCTATAACAAAGCAGTAAACAACGGCAATCTTATTTAAACGGTATCTCCATGCTTCGTTTCTAAAGCCAATACTTTGGAACATACTCGATACACCATGTGAAAGGTGGAAACCAATTACGAACATAGCAACTATGTAAGCAATCGATACCCATGGGTTAGCAAATCCCAAAACAATCATTGCATAAGCATCATGAAGAACTTTGCCTTGGTAAATTCCAGAAGTTGATACCCAATCGAGTTGTTTGAATTCTGGATTCAAGCACAATACAGTGTAGTGTAATAAGTGGATAACAGCAAATAGTATAACCAATGTTCCTGTGTAAATCATTGTGCGTGCTGCCAACGAGCTTACTTGAGGTTTCTTTACATTGTAGCTTTGTGGACGTGCCTTCTTATTTTCAACAACTAGCAAATAAGCCATTGCTAGGTGGAGAACGAAGCAACCTCCAAGAACAACTCTGAAACCCCAGAGCACTTCCCATGGAAGCTGTTTTTGCAAGAAGTGAGCGTATCCGTTAATCGCACTAGGTCCTTCAAGCACCTGAAGGTTACCCAACATATGCACCAACAAGAACGATGCTAGCACGAAGCCGGTAATCGACATCACAAACTTCTTTATAAGCGATGATAGTATCGAATTTTTCATTTTACCCATGATTTTATTGTTTCAGTTTTATTTACTAAAAATTAAACCAAAATTAATGCAGATTATCTCTATTTTTACAAGACAAAAATAACCATCTATCTTCTTTTATATATTATTGATTTTATTTTTTTACATCAGTATCTTAACAAGAGAAATTTCAATTACTTATGAATTCTTTATGCAAGTGCTCAAACAAAAAAACGCTCCCATGGGAGCGTTTTTGAAAAATTATATTTTAGTTATATACGCATTGGCATAACAACGCACAAGAAGTTATCTAATGTTTTGAATACGCCTGGGGTATTTTCGTCTTTGAATTCAAAATAAATTTCATCTTTTGTCAAGTTGCTCAAAGGACTCTGCAAAAAGTCAGGATTAAAACCTATTTGCACTTCAGGTCCATCGTATTCAATTTCAATAGGTTCGTTAGCTTCACCTACATCGACGCTTTGGCACGAAACTTCAAGAGAATTTTTCGACATCTTCAAACGAATGAGCTTTTGCTTATAGCTAGCCATCAAAGAAATACGCTGAACGGCATCAAGCATCAATTCACGTTCTACCTTGATGCGTTGTTCTGCTTCTTTTGGGATAACTTGTTTGTAATTCGGATAATTACCTTCGAGAATTTTCGATACAAGATAGATTGAACCAGTCAAACCGTTATTTGCTGATTCTTCGCCAACTGAAATATCAAAAGCCACTTGACGATTATTAAAGCTAATTTTTACAGCAGCACCTTGCGTCAACAATTTTTCTAATTCTGTGACAGTTTTTGCTGGTAAAATTATGCTACCTTCATCTTCTTGTTCCAACTTTATTTCTCTTGAAATGAGAGCCAAACGCTTGCCGTCGGTAGCTACAAGAGTAAGTTTGTCTTCCGAGAAGTTGAAGAATACACTGT
>JAGAOA010000111.1 GCA_017623955.1 Opitutales bacterium | reverse complement strand
TTTTTGCAAAAATCAATAAAGTTATTAACAAAACCGGTCTTCAAATCAACCTGAGTGTATTGTTTTAAAGCTGATGCACACATTTTTTTGTGCCAAAAACAAAAGCCCCCCGAAACTGAATGCGACACATCCATCACTTGCCTTTCTTGTTTTTCGCGAGCTTTACACTCTTTATAGCTCGTGCAATTTCCGCACAAGCAATCGCATTTATCGGCTTTCCAGCACGACGTTCTGACTTTTCAAAAGATTCAGTATAATGTATTTTTTCAGACAGGAGCGACTTCATAGGTTTTAATTTAGAAACTAAATACAATTTAGTGTCAAGAAATTTCTTGATTTTTTATTAAAAATCTAAATTCTATTTAGGTATGAGTAATTATTTATATCACGAATTTTTAAACGCATGTATCTTAGACGAAACAAATCCAACAGTTTGGGCGGAGAAACATGGATTGTCTAACGGCACGCCTTCTTATATAAAACGAGGTGTTCGTCCAAAGCTTGAAACTTTAAAAAAAATGACAACCGGCTGGAAGAACAAGGAATCTTGCAGACTGATAGCTGTAGCTTATTTAAAAGACGAAATCGAGCGATTAGGCTTTAATCTCGACAGCATAAACATATCTTCCAAAGGTGAAACTACGAGCGATTCGACTTTGGACGACGATTTAAAAACAGTTCAATTATTTATGAACAAGAAACCTATCCGAGAATCTATGCACTCTTTGGCAGTTCTGCTGAAGGCGTCCGAATGGGCGCAAGAGGAAGATATGGTTGAGTTATTAAAACAAGCCGAAGACTCTGCGACGATGCAGCGAGCCCGTCGCCGCAAATCTAAAACCGCTTAAAATGGACACTTTATACTTACAAAAAAATGTATTCGAAGATAGTTTTGTTCGATTTGTTGAATCTCTATCACAGGCGAAAACAGCTGAAAATGTCGATTTTCAACCCATAAAATGCTATATTCCAGCAGCAATTACAGCACTTTTGTGTTCTCTAAAATCGCCTTATTCATCCATAAAAAGAGCAACAATAAATACAGAATGCAATTCTTTTAAATACCTTCAAAGGATGGACTTTTTTAAATATTTAAAATTTGAAAACGAAATTCCAGAGAAATTCACAAGGCATCAATCAAACAATTTTTCGCCAATAATTAAAATCACAAAAGATTCAAACGAGCAAGATATATCAAATACAATAAATTCAACAATATTAGGAAGTTCTAAATTTGAAGAATCTACAAAAGACAACATAGCTAAAATTATACAATATGCAATAGGTGAGCTCGTTCGAAATGTAATTCAACACTCTGAGGGTATTGGATACATAGCATCTCAATATTATCCAAAAAGCGATTTAATAAGGATTGGAATTTCCGATGGCGGGATTGGAATCTTGGAAAGCTTTAAGAAATCAAACTCACCTCATTACAAAGAAGATGACACTCATATGGCCATACTCAAAAAAGCATTAGAAAACCAAATAAGCAGTAAGACACACCTGCCATTGCCACCATATTCAACAGGGCATACAAATCAAGGTGTTGGTCTAACAATGCTTCGAGAGATCATAAAAACTACATTAGGTCACTTTATTTTGGTCTCTGGAAACGCAATGATATATCAAGATGGCAATAAAACTGTAGAAAAAGAGCTAAACGGGTTTTACAAAGGAACAATTTGTTCGATAGCATTACCAAGATATCATATAGAAAAGTACACATATAGTGAACTGCGAAAAGAAATATTTGACAATGTCAATAAAAAACCTTTAACTGGACCAGATAACAATGTAGAAAGTATTTTCTTATGAGTACAGTAACAATAAAAATGTCAGACAAGTTTGGTACTTTTTTGTCAAATGGTGCCGTAGCAAATGAGTTCTCATCTAAGGAAGTGCTTCCTGTTATTACAACAGGAGGGACTATTGTTATTGATATGAGTAATGTCGAAAATATGACCGACTCATTCGGCAATGCTCTAATCGCTAACTTAGTAGCAAATTATTCTACTGAATTTTTCAACAACGTAAAGTTCGCTAATTGCTCAGATACCATGAAAACGCTTGTTATGTTAGCGATTAAGTTTGGAAAAAATCTACAATCCTAACTCGTTAAACATAGCAATAATAACGGCGAACAACCAAATTTTAGGAGCTTTTGGCAGATAGTCCAAAAGCTCCTTTCTTGTCATGTTGAAGATGCAGGGTTGCTGAAGGCGTCCGAATGGGCACAAGAGGAAGATATGGTTGAGTTATTAAAACAAGCCGAAGACTCTGCGACGATGCAGCGAGCCCGTCGCCGCAAATCTAAAACTGCTTAAATAAAAAGCGTTTTATGTCGTTAAAGACACATAGAAAGCACGCAAACGGTATCATAAAACGCACAAAACGCACAAAAAGCACTTGACGACTTTTGAAAAAATATGCTAAATTCTTTTGTAATAGACTTAAAAGGAGTCTTGCTATGAAAAACCCAATGATGAAAAACAATATGAATATGTTAACTTTAAATCCGGAGTTAAAAGATGTTATTTCAAGAGACGTTAAACTTCCATTTTCAAAAGTTGAAGAAATGTCCGCTGAAGAAATAGATAGTCATATTGAAAAAACCGTTGGCAAAAAACTTCGTTTAGGTTTTGACATTGGAAACATTTGTAGCAGAGGTTCTGTTTATATATCTGCAAAACGGTTTATTGGTTTAGACAAAAGTGGAAATATTACATACGACTATGAAAAAATGTAATGTTTCTCTTCTCTATGAAGAATATAATACAGTTATAAAACCATTAATTGCCTCAATTGAGGCGAAGTCGGAACGTTTTCATGCTCAAATCTTAAATGAAATACGAGCCGTTCATGACCATATAGCTCGTTGTTATTTAGGTAAAGACGATCAATTTAATCAAAAACAGTTTGATAAAGCTCGTTCTCATAATGAACGCTTGGTTTTAGATTGCTTAAAGATGTTAAATATGCTTGCAAAAGAACAAATGCAAGAAATTGAATCTAAAACACGTTTAGAGCAAATAGATTCAGGGAAATTCTACATAAAGTATTGTCAGCTTGCTGATGAAGCAGAAAAACTAACAGAAAAAGCTAAGATAAAAGAGAGTATAGATAAATATGAAGCTATAAATTTATTTCAAAAAGCTTCTGTCTCTTATAATAAAATATTAGATTTGATTGCTAAAAATAGGACACATATAAAATGGGCAAAAATTCGGTTTTGGCAAGAAACTTTTTGGGCATTTACATTGTGGATGTTAAGCATTATTCTAAGTGCTCTGGCAGGGGCTTGTATAAGTGCGTTAATAAAGTGAAAAATCTACAATCCTAATTCGTCAAACATCGCAATAATAACGGCGAACAACCAAATTTTAGGAGCTTTTGGCAAATAGTCCAGAAGCTCCTTTCTTGTCATGTTGAAGATACAGGGTTGCTGAAGGTGGTTAGTGAAGTTAAATTCAAATTGTCGTGGATCATCTCGACACTTTCGTCGGCTCATACGCCGATTATATCAAAATATATTATAAAAAACAAAGACACTATTCCTGCTATATCGTCAAACTCTATCATTTACTATTCTTTATCCAAAATGTAGCAGAAGCAACTTTATCTACTGCCCCATACGAATAGTAAGAAGTTTCCATCGCGTTTGTAGTAATAGTTCCAGAACCTCTATAGCTTCCTGAATATGACGAATTCGCATTATATACATTTCCAGAAGTCGTATAATGCGATGTTATTTGAGTCGGTGTCGTTATCGAACCTCTTGCGGTTCGAACGCCAACGTCAACAAAATAAACAACAACTGCATCGGCTTTTATTTCTTTTGCGTATGCAGTGGCTTCATCGCGAATCGCACTGTAAGAATTAAACCGCCAAGGTCTTGTTTCGCCAGCAAGAAAAACAGACGACCATCCAAGTTTTTGATAACCTTTGGATATCATCATCGCATTGTCAGCTTCTATATTTCCACCATCAATTACAAGAGGATTTTCAACGTCTATTTTCCCAAAGCTTCCTCGATAATCACCTTTGAACAAATTTTGACATCCACTTAAAAATAACGACAAAAATAATAACAAATATATACGTTTCATAAAAATAATTAAATATTACATTTGGAATTTTTCAACATTTTTTTATTTTTTTGCTTGCAAAACTAAATTAAATTTAGTTTATGTTTATTTAGTTTCTAAATTAAAACGCAAAAACCAAAGGAGTACAAATGGAAGTGATAGCAAACAATCCCAGTAAAATAGACACTTGCGAGGAATTATACAAAGAGCTCGCAGGTCATAATTGCACCGAGCATTATTATTATCTGCCGTATCATTCGCCAAGAATGAATTACACTGACGGTGTAAAAGCAATGGCAAAAAAAACCGAATCTTATTGGTTGCTTGATGCAATCCAAAGCTTCTTAAGAAGTGTTTTAGCTCACGATAGATTGTGTGAGTTTGCACTCGTTCGGTTCGAGTCCAACCCAGACGGAAGTGCAGTTTTGACAATTCGTGAAGACTCGCATTTCCCACCAGCGTTCAAACGTGAATTTAATTACACAACATTTCCTGTCGGCACGTTTGAAATGTTCCTCGAACACGGTGTATTGTTGTTAAAATCCGAACACTAATTGGAGGCCACCATGAAAATTAGACAGATAAAAGATAGCCTTACAAAGTGGCGTCCAATGAAATCAGCAGAACATATAGTCGTTGTCTATGATCCATACGGTGTTTGCACCGACAAAAAAACGATAGTTCCCTGTATGATTGACTGGTGGTGCAATGAAGCTCGCAGACGTGCACAACAGTGGAACGGACTTGTCGGAAACTTTACCGTTTTAGAGTTTTTTGGCGAACGCCTTAAATCTGTGTATGTTTTTCCCGTAGCAAACAGTTCACTTGTCAACACTGGAACACAATATGAATAACGAGAAAATAATCGATAGAATTAAGAAACTTCTTGCTATGGCTACTCATAACAGAGGCAACCATTACGAATGCGAAGTCGCAATGAAGATGGCACATCGTTTGATGGCAGAACATAAAATATCAGAAGCGCAACTTAATACAAACGAGAAGAGTATAGATTGTGAATATCGTTCTATTGTCGTCAAAAAGAAAGATCATAAAACGAAGCTTCTTGCGTTTATTGCATGGATTATGTCGGAGTTTTTCCAAACAGAAGTTTATTCTCGTCCAGCAGAAGCAGTTGTTGTTTCAACAAAAGACAATATAGAAACAGCCGTTTATATTTTCGAATACCTTTTAAACAATATGCGTGCGTGTTATCTTGCCGAAAAACGCAAACAAAGAAAGTTGTTTAGAATTGTTGACGAATACTCTTACTATGCAGGATTCTATGTGGGGTTGAGCGAAAAACTAAAGGAACAAAAAGAAGAAATCCTGCAAGAAAATGAAAACTATGCTCTTGTTATAGCAAATGAAACAAAAGCAATAACCGAGTTCGCCCAAAAAACACTCTCACCGAAGAAAGCTCATCAGCACCGAGATCGAAAACTTGAACATAACAGCCTTCAAGCCGGATTTGAAAAGGGCAAGGAGTTTGAAATAAATTCCGCGTTGCAATGAAAACAAAAGCCCATTTTGCATACAATCCAAAGAAGCCGAGTCAACACCTCTATCGTGATGCACGGACAGGTATCTTCTGCACGCGATTTACAATAGCCGGTAGAGCGTATCGACTTTCGACAGGAGTCCGCGATGCTCGAAGTGCTCAAGAAATCGCGTTCAAACGCTATTGCGATTTATTCTTCGGTTTAGTTCAACCATCAAGCGTAGAACGAAGTAAGGCAGAAACAAAAAATAAGAGCGTAAAATTAAGCGACATTATAACATTGTTCATTGCTCGCATAGTAGATTTTTCCGGACAAGCCGTTTCGCTACAATCAGCAAAAGGCTACGTCAATGCCTTGAAACGAATTGTCGGAAATTCATTTCGCGATAGTGAAAATATCACCTTAGATAAATTGACTGACGACGTGATCAGAACGCATCGGGCAAAACGTTATGCTGACAAACGTTTAGACTTTGCGACAGATAAAGATTTGATTTTAAATCACTCAATCAATTCCGAAATCACAAATGCACTTTCGGTATTTAGCATTGACGCCCTCAAGCTCTACAAGAGCGAAGGCTATACGATACCACCAAACATTCTCGAATTGAAAGACGTGCAGCCTTTGCCAGCACGCAAGCCGGATTTTGTTCCAATACCCGATGCAATCGATAAAGAAATGATATTGCTTGCAGGGTTCGCATTGGGAGATTGCGTGCAAGTAGAACCAAGTCTTAAAACAAAACTACCAAGCAAACAAACAGCAGTAGTCTACGAGCTGGCAAGGTTTTGTTCTCTCACATGTAAAGAAATCCAAAACGCTCGCTGGAGTTGGATTGATACCGATAGAATTCGCATCGCTGGCAACTCTGAATTCAGCACAAAACGCAATGCAAAAGATAGACAAATACCAGTTTCACCCGAACGAGTTTTGCGTTGGAAAAAGGCCTTGTTCAGAGGCGACGAAAACGAATTCATTATCACAGCCCAAACCGAAACAGCTCGCCTTGATGCAACATCACGAACAACAAACCAGTGGATAAAACTCTTCTTCAATCGACAAAAAGGACTCCACGAATTGCGTAAAATGGCAACATCTGACTTTTTGCGTGCGACAAATGGCGATGTTTATAAGGTCGCCGATATTATCGGTGATGATCCAAGAACAATGCTCAAATACTACGCTGCCGTATTAGAAATGAACGTCAAAGCCCTTTAACCAAAAGAAAGGAAAATATGAAACAACCTAAAAATCCCGTCGAAACGCGAGCGAGAAAAGTTTTGCAAATGGCAAACGAATTAGACGCTCTTCTGGAAGAAAAAACAAAGCGATTACTCAAAACAAAGAAATTACTGACAAAGTTTGAATATGATTCTTTGGAGAAATCGTATGACGATAAAATCGGAAAACTGCTTTGGCGAATTAAAATGGAACCATAACCGAAACGAAAGGAAATAAGAAATGAAATACTTTTTTGAGAATTGTAACGCAGTTGCTTCTATTGCAATGATATTCATTGCTACAATTTTATTAGCGAACGGACTTGAATTGTTTGCCGTTTGGTTTCTGGTGATCGCTGTGTTGATTAGAACTTTTACGTTAGAAGAAGTAATAAAATCAAAGACAAAATGTCAAATTATACAGTTCAACGAAGGTTCAAAACTCTACGTTGATGATCAAACTGGATTGCTCGCCCAAGCTATCGCAAAACATGGAATAAAAAACATCACCAAACCCAATGAAAACGATACAACAGACGTATTATAGACCGATACTCTTTTCTCCCGAAATGGTCAGAGCTATTCTATCCGGAAAAAAGACACAAACTCGACGTATTTGGCAAAAAAAATACAGCAGATATTTTGTCGGAGAAAGATTTTATGTTCGTGAACCGTATAAAATAATCGGCGATAAAATCCAATATAAAGCCGACTTTGGCTATATTGTAGATTCAAAAGGCTGGAAGCCGTCAATGTTTATGCCTCGCAAATATTCCAGAATTGAATTAGAAATAACAGGGCTCAGACGTGAACCGTTGCAAGAAATATCCGAAAGCGATGCAATCAAAGAAGGAGTTAGCCCAGAATTCGAAACAGACTTGGCTACTTTTATATTGAGAGATATTCCTCCGTCTACCTACAAAATAGGCTTTAAACATATTTTTGAAAAAATAAACGGTAAGGACATCTGGAATAAAAACCCAGACGTATGCGTGATTGAGTTTAAGATAGTCGCAATAAAATGAAAGGAACAATATGCCAAAACAAAAAAAAGAAAAAACAATCCAAATATCAATATCAATGCCATTGCGTCTACTCAAACAAATAGACGAAATGGCAGAAAATGAAAATCGCAACAGGTCGAATTTTATCTGTAATGTTTTTTGCGAGCTTGCTAAACAAAAGAAAAATCAGAACAAAGAAAAAGGGGAAACGTATGCTGTGGGGAAGTGAAGAACCACTTAAATGCCCATTTTGTGGTGGCAATACATACACAGAACACTTCAATGGACATTACAGAGTTAGATGCCATCAATGCCTGTCGAGTTCAGATTCTTTCAACACAAAAGAAGATGCAATCAGAGAGTGGAATAATCGAGCGGCCACTGAAATAGTCCGAAGGGCTTTTAGCTTCCCCCAAAACGCTAATGAGAAAGAGAACTATCCGGAAAAACAAGATAGTTCAAAAGAGCAAAACGTCGTAGTAATACCAAAGAATATAGGCGAAAAGATAATCGACGCAATTATAGAAAATAAACTCTTCGGTGTTATCAATCCACGCACAAACAAAGAAATAGAAGAAACCCTCGTCGTGTGGGCTGGTAACGCAAATGAAATTCTCGAAACGGTAGTAGCTGAAGAAATCTCAAAAAACATAGTTCGGGATTAGACAAGAGAAAAAATAAAAAGGACAGTTAAGAACGCGATACTCCAGATAATTTTCTGGAGTATTTTTTTGCGACAAACACTTTGGTTTTGTAGCCAACTTTGTAGCCAACTTTTTGCAGTATCAATACGCACAATACGCACAAAACGCAAACACATTTTTGAGCAAACAGAAAGAGCAAAATGCCTTGCAAACCCACAAAAAAAGCGGTATCCGACTCGGAAACCGCTTTTTTAAAGTGGAGCCAGCTGTCAGGCTTGAACTGACGACCTGATGATTACAAATCAACTGCTCTACCAACTGAGCTAAGCTGGCTTGATTATCTTTTCTATACAATACTATTTATTTTTAAATGCAAGCCTTTTTTTTATTTTTTTTTAATTTTATAGTAAAAATATACATTTATTGACAGTACTTTATACTAGGAACATCTTACCCATTTGAAAAACACGGATGCATAAACACATTTTTATTTCGATTTATATTTATAAAAAAGGATTATTAGCATACACTCCATATAATCTATAACTAAGAACACATACAAAAAAAGAGCCGTACGGCTCTTTTTTACTCACATAAATAAATTATACCAATGTTATGATGAAGCTTTTTTTATGGCTACACAAACCTTCAATAAATCTTCAAGTTCGTTTAGCGGTAGTTGTGTTGCTGCATCGCTGAGAGCTTTTTCTGGTTCTGGATGCGTTTCTATAAACAAGCCATTTGCACCTGCTGCAATAGCAGCCTTTGCAAGAGGTTTTACAAAACGTCTATCGCCACCACTTACACCTGCATTTGCACTGGGAAGTTGCGTTGAATGAGTTGCATCGATAATCACTGGCGTATTATTTTCTGCCATAATGGGGAAAGAACGCATATCTACAACTAAATTGCCATAACCAAAAGTTGTACCTCTATCGGTTTGCCAAGTTTCCACACAACCAGCATCGCGCAATTTAGAAACGGCATACTTCATATCGTATGGCGACATAAACTGCCCTTTCTTTACATTTACAACTTTACCAGTTTGAGCAGCCGCAACCAACAAGTCTGTTTGACGTGACAAAAATGCTGGAATTTGCAACACATCGCAGACTTCTGCAACTTTAACACACTGCGAAGTTTCATGAACATCTGTGAGAACTGGCAATCCGAACTTACTTTTTACATTTGCTAAAATTTGTAAACCTTCATCTATTCCAGGCCCTCGCGGACTTTTCAGACTAGTGCGATTGGCTTTATCAAAGCTACCTTTGAAGACAACTGTAAGCTCGTTTTCGTAACGTTTAGCAATATCGGCTACAACTTCTGCAACCTGCATACTCAATGCTTCACATTCCAGAGAACAAGGACCAGCAATCAAAAGAAGTTTATCTGTATTTTCAAAAATCATTTTATTTATTTAATTTAAATTTTTTAATTCTTACTGCTTGTAGTGGCACTAAATTTTTACCGCCACAACAATATGCCAACAACATAGAATTATCATCGGTAAAATGAATTGCCGTATAACAGAATCCATTTGTGTGATCAGTTTCTATTGCTGTATGTTTTTCCCATGTATTACCGTCATCGTAGCTAACAGCCATAACTAACGGAGTTCTACCCCACGTTTTTTTTGCGGGCTTTGGGAAATTCCACCCTGATTGTTTTCCACACCAAACTGCTATCAACGAATTATCAGCAGGATTGCGTTTTATCGACAATGGAGCAACTGGGCTAGGAAATTCTGTTGCTTGAACAGGAGCCGACCACGTTTCGCCCTTGTCAGCCGAGAACGACTTATATTGATACTTTAAATCGGTGCGTGCAAACAACATAACATTGCCATTTTGAAGCTCAATCAAACCAGGTTCTTGAAGACCTTTACGAGTTTTATGAGTAGCAGGCAACAACCATTCTGATTCCTTCCATGTTCTGCCATTATCGTCAGAATAGTACACATAGTCAATAGATCTTTGCGATACCCCCTTTGGCAGTTGTTTTGCATAACAAGTTGGAACAAGCAATCTACCATTTTTAAGCTGAATAACTCTATCGTTATTGACTACATAGTAACCTCTTGCAGAATATGGGATACAATCAACAACCTCCGACCACGTTTTACATTCGTCTTTTGAAAAACGGATTTTAGGCATACAATTTATTCTGCCACATGGCTCAACAAATTTTTGCAGATACATTATTGCAATCTCGCCATTTTGCAAACGCAAAAGCGAAACACTCATTAAATTATCGCCCGTTTTAGTGCCACATTTGAACAAAATTTCATCTTCTTTAGTCCAAGTTTTGCCACCATCATAAGAATAACGAGCAGCAATATCCGAAGGTGCATTATCGTCCCAACTGCCACCATGATAACGCGAAAACGCATACATTATTGTGCCGTCTTTTAGTGTAACAAATGCACCTTCTGAATTGCGAGGATTATTATCGGTCGGTGGAAGTTCCAATACAGTTTCCACCGACTTTACAAGAGGCTTTTCATTCTTGTTAAGCATTACAGGTTCACTTGCCGACAATGTTAACGCAAACAAAACAACAAGCGAACCTAATAATACTTTTTTCATAATATACTTTTTTATTTTTTACTTAGATTTTGCATATTTTAAAGCCTCAGCCACAAATGCACAAATTAATGGATGAGGTTGCGATGGCTTAGATTGAAACTCTGGATGGAATTGAACACCCACAAACCATGGATGATTTTTCACTTCAACAATTTCAACTAAATCACGCTTTGGATTTACACCTGCAATAACCATACCAGCACCTTCTAAGCGAGTGCGATATGCATTATTGAGTTCGTAACGATGACGATGACGTTCTCTTACAAATTCTTCGCCATACGCCTTTGCCGATATAGAATCGCCAATCAACTTACATTCGTACGAACCAAGACGCATAGAACTTGCCTTATCTAAATCTTCAAAGCTCGATATAACAGGATTTGAAGTTTTAGCATCAAACTCACTACTATTGGCATCTGCCAATTTCAAAACATTGCGAGCATATTCAATTACTGCGACTTGCATTCCCAACCCTACGCCAAAATATGGAATATTATTTTCGCGGGCATATTTTGCTGCCAATATTTTGCCAGCAATACCTCTATCTCCAAAGCCTCCAGGGATGAGAATACCGTCTACGCCCGATAAAATAGCATCTGCCCCCTTAGCTTCTACCTCTTCAGAATCTACTCGCAAAATTTTAACAGCACAATCGTTTCCGATACCAGCATGAGCAAGAGATTCATAAACTGACTTATATGCGTCTTGCAAATTGATATATTTGCCCACTACCGCAATCGTACATTCGCCATTGCTTGGAGATATAACGCGACGAACAATATTTTCCCAACTACTCATATCGCTAGGAGAACAGTCTATATGCAATTTTTGGACAATGAGATCGCCCATACCTTCTTTATCGAGCATCAAAGGCAATTCGTAAATAGAATGTTCAACATCGCGTTCTTCAATTACAGCACGTTGTTCTACATTACAGAACATTGATAACTTCATACGCATATCATCGTCCATTGGTTGTTCTGTACGGCATACAAGAATATCGGGCTGAATGCCAATTTCACGCAACTTAGCAACACTCTGTTGCGATGGTTTTGTTTTAAGTTCTCCCGCAGCTTTCAAATAGGGCAATAGAGTGATATGTATAAACAACACATTTTCTTTACCTACTTCAAGAGAGAATTGACGCAATGCTTCTAAGAAAGGCAATCCTTCGATATCACCAACAGTACCTCCAATTTCAGTAATTAAAACATCGATATCTTTACTTGCTGCATACAAACGCTCTTTGATTTCGTTTGTTACATGAGGAATAACTTGAACAGTCTTTCCTTGATAATCTCCGCGACGTTCTTTTTGTAAAACGTGTTCATAAACCTGACCGCTCGACATACTGTTAAAGCGACTAAGTTTACAGTGTGTAAAACGTTCATAGTGACCGAGGTCTAAATCTGTTTCAGCACCATCGTCTAGAACATAAACTTCGCCGTGTTGGAATGGGCTCATCATTCCAGGATCTACGTTCAAATAAGGGTCAAACTTCTGCATTCTGA
>JAGAOA010000110.1 GCA_017623955.1 Opitutales bacterium | reverse complement strand
CGATAAAGTATAAGCAACATCCATAGCCGATTTTATAACATCCGCGTTTGTAATTTCGATAGGCAAAGCTTTTGCAAATGCGTAAGCTTCTACTAATCTATTAGTTTCTATTAAAGAAGATACAAATGGTTCAATGTACTCACTAGCATCGAAAGCATCTTTACTCAAAGCAGCTAGAGGAATTGCGGGATAAACAATATCGCGCATAGCTTTTATAGCATTTTCAAAGTCTCCTTTCTGAGCTAAAGCTCTTGCACTACGCCATGTAGAAACATCAATTTTTAAAGAAAATTTAAAATTTGCAGAACCATGTTCAACTGTCATATCAGAACCAGTTGAATCTGCAAAGACAACGCTCTTACCAACTATTTCCTTAAATGTTGCCGGATTTTCTTTTCCTTCAACGATGTAAACTACACTAGCTTTTTTGCTAACATAATCATCTGTATAAGAACGGTCTTTTTGAGAATCAGCCGAAGCTGTAGCTATTTGAGCGTTCGCTTGCGAAGTAGCACTATTATCTTGAGCGAATGCTATTGAATATACTGCTACCGCTAGTGTAAATGCTAAAATTTTAGAATGTTTCATATTATAAAGTATCCTTTAATGTTTGAATTTCTGCATATTCAGGCGACTGCTTGTTAGACATATTATTTAAGAATTCTGAACATATTTCCTTAGCCTCAGCACCTTTACCTTCACGCGACATTAATTTTGCGGCTGCTAACAAGGCTTTACCAGTCCAGTTGTAGCAATTTGCAAAACCTAAATAACAACGATCATAGTACATCAAAGCCTTGTCATTTTCGTTTTTCGACTGTGCGAGCTCACCAAGCTTAAACAAGGCTTCCGCGTGAGATTCTCCACGCCATGCAGGAGAACGCAACACAGTTTCGTATTCTTTAAATGCTTGATCTTTCTTACCAAGTTTAGCTAGTGCATCACCCTTACGAATAACTGCATTTGCAGCTCTTGGATCCATAGGGAATTCATCTTCAATTGCCGTATACAACTTTAGAACTTCGCCCCATTTCTTTTGACGTTCTTCCAATCCTGCCGCACCAAAGAGGATATCAATTTCATATTCAAATTCTTCTCTATCGCGACCTTCTTTGTATGCTTTGCGTGCGGCATCGGCACCATACTTTTCGTTTTGTAAACCAATCCATACCAAAGTACGAACCGAAGATTTTTTCAAGTCATCATCGGTAAACATTTTATCATACTTAACAGGCTTCCCAATACTATCCAAACCCATTATTAAGCGATACTGCAATGTTAAATCTTTCTTTTGCTTTGCATATTCCAGAATATTCTTAAAGACAATTTCTGTTGGTTGTGGATATTTAGCAATTTGAGCTTCATACTTTGCCAACAAATCTTTCAAAGTTTTTTTGTTTTTGAACAGTATAGGACCAAACGCATTATCACGTTTAAATTTCTCGTACAACTGACGATCAATTTTTCTATTAGCTTGGAAATAGCGATAACGTTGAGCTGGAACCTGAACCATATCGGCCAATAACTTTTTATCAACTAGCAACTTTTTGAGAAACTCAACCGATGCCTTCATTTTTTCGATATTTGTATTGTAGATTTTATTGTATTCCAAAATCATACGGTCGATAGAATCATCTTTAAAATTGCTTCCATACTCTTTTATAGCACGTTCTACTTCAATCAATGCATCAGCAGGCAAGCCCAACATTTCTAAAGCTTTAGCCTTATTATATGCTGCTTCAGATAGTTTTCCCTTAGGATGCTTTTTAATATATGTATCCATAAGAGCTACCACTTCTTGATACGAATTATATTTATCTTGATTGTGCAATAACTTTGCTAACTGAATATAAGAGTTATCGATAAACGTTCTGCTCTTTGTATGTTTTTCAACTTCTAAGTAATGTTTTTTAGCAAGAGCAACTTCGTTTACGTTTGCATAAATATCACCCAAGAAGAATTCAACTTCACCACGCAAGCTACTCTTAGGGAATTTTTGAATGAACTCTTCAAGGGTATCTCTTGCTTGAGGAAAATCGCCCGCTCCAAAAGCAGCAACCCCACGACGATATGTACCATCTTCAACGTATGTACCTACTGGGAAATTATCAGTCATCTTGATGAACATTTTCATAGCTTTAGGGAAATCTGCCTTAGCCATATACCCCATACCAGTCCAATACATGCAAGATTCAGACAAGATGGAATCTGGATATTTTTTGATGTACCCCGTGAATGTTTTTATAAGTTCATCATACTTTTTCATATCCAGCCAAGTTTTACCCATCATAAAAATGACATCTTTCGATTGAGTAGCCTCATCGCCGTTATCACTTATGAATTTTTTTGCATTGGCAAAGAAAGCTGGATAATCTTTCTTTCTGAGGAAGTACTGAATCATACCAAGTTCAACATCTTTTTGATACTGACCTTCTTTAAACTTAGATAAATATTCCTTACTAATCTCATACATCGTATCTAATTTATTTACACGCAATGCACATACAATAGATGCGAAATAGAAATCTTCAACATTTGGATGATTAGGGAATTGAGAAACCAACTGCCAATAAGCCCAAAAACTTTCAAAGTTACGCTCTGTACGCATAAAATTGTTTGCATTTCTTGCCATCATATCAGCAGTCAAAGACGGCAACCCTTTGGCAATTTTCAACATAGACTCAATAGTCTTTACTTGATTTGCGTAATCAGTAACTAATGGACTATTTGGATTCAAGCGTTTAATTGCCTTTAACTTTGCATTTTCCGCAGCCAAAAACTTTTCAAAATTTGCAACCATTGTTTCTTTACCGAATACCAAATTGAAGAATACAGTTGCATCGCTAAATTTTTCTCTAGCAGCAAGAGCATCGCCGGCTTTAATGAACTCAATGTTCAACGCAGGGTCATTTCTAGCTATGGTATTATGAACCATATAAGGAATATATTTTTTTGCATCATCATATTTCTTTTCAGCAAAAGCACCTTGAATTAAAGCCGATGCCGCGAAAACTTTGTCGTCTAACGACGCAGAATCGTTCAATAGTTTTTTAAACCAAGGTTCGCCAATCTTCCATTTTCTATTGTTGAAAAGCGACTGACAAATACGTTTTACAAGCTCGAAACGTTCCTTGTTTGTAAGCTTGTACATAAACGGAGGATTCAACAACAATGCTCTAGTTTCGACAGCTTTTTCAAAATTCTGAATAGCCTCGTAGCATGTAGCTTTAATTTTGATAGCGTCAATAACAAACTCTCCCTTAGGATAATTTGTTATTACCTTATCGAAACCATCTATTGCCTTAGCAACCAAACTTTTATTTGTAGATCCGCTAGCATCATATTCTTGAAGATAGCCATAAGCTTCAAAGTAATAGAACTGTTCAAGCAATGCACGCAAAGCTTTATCGTCAGTATTTTCTATACGTTTAATGAGCTCCACAATGTACGGACGTGCTTCAAGATATTTGCGTGCATTCGCCAAATTAGAAGCTTCATCTTTCAATTCTGTTGTACTCATATTGACAGCTTCTTGAGCATACATAGCACTTGAGAATGCTATTGTTGCAACAATAACCGATACAGTCTTTTTCAGAGTATATTTTCTAAACATCATTTCTATTTATTATTAAATTATACCGTATGTATACGCAAAAAGAACTCGCTAATTACCCTTTGCGAACATACCACCTTTTTAAGATTAGACTATTCAATAGCAGAATTACTAATTTTTCCAGCTTTTTTTTTATAAACTTTTATTATGCTTCTTTGCATAAAAAACTTTACATTCTCAAGAGTGTGTATAAACTTCTGTTTCATATAATAGCTTTATTATGGCTTCGCATAAAAACATAAATATGCGAACAAACAACAAAACACTAAAAAAATTATGAAAAAGATAAAGAAAGCACCATCTACTCCGAACAAGACTCAACCCTTAATGAAGGGAGCTGACGTATTAGTGAAATGTTTGGAAAACGAAGGTGTGGATACACTTTTCGCTTATCCTGGTGGTTCATCAATCGACTTGCATGATGCCTTTTCACGCTCGAAAAAAATTCGCGTAATACTTCCACGTCATGAACAAGGTTGCGGTTTTATGGCACAAGGATACGCCCGTGCATCAGGTAAGGTTGGCGTTTGTATGGCAACTAGTGGACCTGGAGCAATGAACTTGTTAACTGCAATTTCAGATGCTTTTATGGATAGTATTCCATTGGTAGCTATCACAGGGCAAGTATTTCAATCGCTGATTGGAAAGAGTGCTTTCCAAGAAACAGACGTTTTTGGGATGACACTTCCAGTGGTAAAACATAGTTATCTAGTATTAAATGCCGAAGATCTTCCACAGATAATAAAAGAAGCATTTCTCATTGCAAAATCTGGGCGACCAGGACCTGTTGTAATCGACTTGCCAAAAGATATTCAACAAAAAATATTTGAACCAAACTTCAATGTAAAAGTTGATATTCCAGGTTTGGCAAAAATTCCAAATGCTAAAGATGAAGAATTGATAGAAATTCTAAACCTTATCTCTAAAGCAAAACGCCCTGTTGTGTATTCTGGAGGTGGAATAATCTCGTCAGATGCCACAAAAGAGTTGAGAGAATTTACAGATATGCTTAATATTCCAGTAGCTACAACGCTAATGGGAATAGGTGCCGCCGATCCATCTGCTGAAAAGAATTTGTACTGGTTTGGTATGCACGGTACACATGTAGGAAACAGAGCCGTTTACGAATCAGATCTTTTGATTGCGGTAGGAACAAGATTTTCAGATCGTGTAACAGGTGCAGTAGGCAAATTTGCACCAAATGCAAAGATTATACATATAGATATTGATGTTGCAGAACACAACAAGAATGTAAAAGTTGTATGTGCTGTAAATTCTGATGTAAAATATGCATTAAGGCGTCTAATAGAACTTTCAAAAAAATCTAAAATAGCAAAACCAGATGTAAAAGAATGGTTGCAAAAAATCGGAGAATGGAAAGAAAAATTCCATTACCCATTTGCTTATAGAAATCGCAAACATATAACAGCACAAGAAGCAATATCAACACTTTACAAAGTAAGTAAGGGTAAGCTCACTATTGCTACTGGCGTTGGACAACATCAAATGTGGACTCCACAAAATTATGTTTTTTCTCATCCACGTCAATTCATCAGTTCACTTGGGGCTGGAACAATGGGCTTTGGTCTGCCTGCTGCATTAGGTGCAAAAGTTGCAAATCCTAAAGCGGAGGTTGTAGATATAGATGGCGATGGCTCTTTCCAAATGAACATTCAAGAAATGGCAACGGCTGTTGCGGAGAAAATCCCCGTTAAAGTTCTACTTATAAATAATCAGTTCTTAGGAATGGTTATGCAGTGGCAAGATCTTCTTTACAAGGGGAATCACGCAAACACAGTATTGTCGCTCGATCCAAACAATATGGGTGGACCAGAAAATCTAGATGCAATTTATCCAAATTATTGCAAAATTGCAGAAGGATATTCGTGGGAAACAGCTAGAGTATGGAAAAAGGAAGACTTGGCTAGTGCAATCGAAAAAATGCTTGCCTCAAAATCACCATACTTGCTAGAAGTTGTAACAGAACACGATGAACACGTTTTACCTTTCATTCCGCCAGGCAAATCGGCAGAAGAAATAATCACAATTAAACCAATCAAGGAATAACAAAATGGCAAACGAAACTTTCGTAACAATTAAGACAAATCAAGGAGATATTAAAATTAAGCTCTATCCAGAAGTAGCACCTAAAACTTGCGAAAACTTCACAACTCTAGCAAAAAAAGGTTATTACGATGGTATAATTTTTCACCGTGTAATTAAAGATTTTATGATTCAAGGTGGAGAT